>JAZRPX010000001.1:0-1596 GCA_045649445.1 Acutalibacteraceae bacterium
GGCTTGTTGAATTGTTTCATTTTGACGATAACGATAAAACAGATGTTATTAAAGAAATTGAAGCAATTAAAAATAGAGTTGATGCTTATAGACAAGAATTAAATGATGATGCAGAAAAAAGAGCAAATAGAATGGATAAATGGATTCAGGCGTTAGCAATACCGTTTGTTTTGGCTATTATCACTGCTGTTATAGATAAAAATGACGATATTAGCAAAGCCGTTGCCATAATAGTTTCAATAATTTTAGTTGGTGTGGTTTTGTTTGGTATTGTTTGGTTAAGTAACAATTTTAAGAGCTTGCTTAGAAAGCAAAAAATTGAGCAATTAAAATTATTTTCAGAGGACTTGCAAGGAATTATTGATGCTGAACACTATTGCAAACAGATAAAATCATGATGAAAAAAGTAGTTCACGATACGATATTTCTTACTTTAAATCGGAAGTTGCAAATTAATTATTGAGTAGGGTTGCCGATCTGGGGTTTGATACTATAAATGATCGAGGGTGATAAATAATGGAACTTAATAGAGCAAAAGAAATTATATCTGCATTAGTAGAAGGAATTGATCCTATAACAGGTGAAATTTTAGCGGAAGACAATGTTTGCAATAAAGGTGAAGTTGTTAGGGCGCTTTACACTGTTTTGGCTTCTTTAGATACTTCTAAACCCAAGAAAACACAACCAGAAAATGCTGGTAAGCGTTGGACTGATGAAGATGATAAAAAACTTTGTGAACTATTTGATGCAGGTGTTTCTAATAAAAATATCTGCAACGTTTTCAAAAGAACATCAACTGGTATTGCTTCGCGCCTTGTAAGACTTGGAAAAATATGCGAACGCGATGAATTTAGGAACAGAAAATGATTAAAGAAGTAATACATGACCCGATTTTTCTTGCGGGAAAGTCGGAATTGGCCACGAAAGAAGATTTACAGGTGGCGAAGGATTTGTTGGACACATTAATTGCGAATAAAGACGGTTGCGTTGGTATGGCTGCAAATATGATTGGTGTGCGCAAGCGGATTATTGTATTTGATAACGAAGGTACATATATGACGATGTTTAACCCTGAGATTATCAAAAAGTCGGAGCCGTATAATACTGAGGAAGGTTGTCTTTCTCTTCTCGGTGGACCTCGCCCGTGCAAACGATATAAAACTATTAAAGTACAATGGCAAACCGCTGAATTTCAAACTCGCATAAAGACCTTCGCCGGCTGGCCTGCACAAATAATTCAGCATGAGATTGATAACTGTAATGGAATATTGATATAGTATCAATTAAAATGCCAAATTAAAGAAAACAATGGAGGTCTATTATGGGGGATAAAAAAGCATTTGTTTTTGATACTAATTTTATAATTCAAAACAAAGAATTAGATGAAGCTCTTAACAAATTAAAAGAAAAATTCACAGTCTATATAACTCAAGTTTCTATTGACGAAAGAATTGCACAAGAATGCCGAGATGTACAGAAAGATTTTGATGAAGCTGAGCGTTGTAAGACAAAATTTATCCATTTTGCAACAATTGAATTCAAGAAATCGTTTGAAGAAGAGTGTGAATTTTATCAAACAGGTATGCAAGCAAAATA
>JAZRPX010000002.1:0-2577 GCA_045649445.1 Acutalibacteraceae bacterium
TGTTTGGGAAATGCTTATTGACTATGTAAGAGTTTATAGACTTGAAGATATCAAAGATTATGAAAAATATCAAATTTTTGAAGCAGAAAGCCTCGAACACATTGGAAATGTAGAAACTAATTATATGCCTTGCGCTCAAAAGTGCGTTGTCACTTCAAACTCGGATATGAATCTTTATTTAAAAGATATCGAAGCTGGTAATTATGACGTTTATGTTGATTATGTAGGCGTTGCTAATGATGGTAGTTTTACTGCTTATTTTAACGGTCAAAGAGCAAATACAATTTCATTAAAAAGAGATTATAATGCACAGATGAAATATCAAAAAGTCGGTTCTATTACTGTAGAAGAAAAGACCGATTTTCAGTTGAAATTCAAACGAGCTAGTGGAACTTTGTATCTTGATAAAGTTTTCCTTGTTAAAACCGATAATCAAAGCGAAATTATTTTAAACAATGCTAATTCAATTACAACTACTAATTATTTTGAAGTTGCTAACGAAGAGGAACTTGTTTCTGCATTAGGTTGTATAAAACACGGCGGAACTATTAAGTTTTTAAATGATATTGAATTAACAAAAAACTTAATTTTACACCATGAAATGAATGTCGATTTTAACGGCAAAACTTTAACTGTAAATGGTGGTTATCTTGCAATTGGTGAGGAAAACAAACCAAATATAATTAAAAACGGTAATGTTATAATTTCCGGAAAATCTAGTAATTTTATACACACAACAGAAAACAACTATAACGCAAAAGTAAAATTTGAAGATTTGAATATTACTATAAATTCAACAGCGTCTTGGGGTTATGTGTTCAATCATAATTACGGCAGTATCGATATCGAGGCCAATAATTGTGAGTTTACATTCGGCGAAAAAGTAAGTAGTACAAGCAATTACATAATTGCAAGAAACACAGGAATTTATAATAATTGCACCTTTAATTTAAATGGTAGAAAAGCCTTTTTAATGAGCAACGGCTCAAATAAATCTACTAGAAAATTGCATTTAAACAATTGCATTGTAAACGATGCTTTGTATTTATTCCATTCAGATAACGCTTTAACAAATTATGTTGATGTGAAATTAGCGAACACAACATTAAATAATTTAGGCGAACTTACTAACCACACAGAAAACGCGCAGTTTGTTTCAGTTGCTGATAATGGCACTCTTAAACAAAATGGTGAAGCAGTTAGCATTTCTGCTGATATGACAGGTAATTTCACAATGGAATGTAACCATAGTTATGTTGATGCAGATTGTACTACTCCAAAACATTGTGAATATTGTAATTTAATCGAAGGTAAAGCACTCGGTCATATTTCTGATAACGGTACAGTAACAAGGCAAGCAGATTGTTATTACAGCGAGATCACAAAATTTACTTGTACTGAATGCGGCGAAGTTTTAGAAGAAAAAGAAACCGCGCCTATCAAAGGGCACGATTACAAAAAAGAACTTTGTGGCGAACAAACTTGCACAACGATGAGATATTATAAAATTTCTTGTAAAAATTGTGACTACTATTATACAGATGCTGCCGATACAGATATTTCAGGTGCATATACTTATAAAGGCCATGTAATAGATGAAAGCACAAAAGTTGAATTTAGCAGTTGTGTAAACCACGACGGTTATTACTATACCTGTGCAGAATGTGGTAAAGAAAACGTTAAATACATCGAGCACATCGGCACTCACGATATTTATAGCACCAATTTCACTGCGCCAACTGAAACCACCGCAGGAAGTGTAACTTATAAATGTAACACTTGTGATTTTAATAAAACCAGAACAATCAAAGCAGGCGAACATATTGTAACTGTTGATGATGTAAAATATTTTACTGTTGATGGCGACTATTTCACACCTTATCAATATGATGAAAAATTTATGTATTATGTTGATGAAGATGGTAAAAAGTATGGTAGCGATGCTTTGGTTCAAACCGACAAAGATATTACACTCACAAAGGTTACCACTGAAGCGCATGAGCATATTCCTGATATGAGCGCAGAAAAGAATGTTGTAGCGCCAACTTGTGGTAAAGAGGGCTATACTGAATATAGTTGTACTATTTGTAGTAAAACTTTTAAAGCAGATTTTACCCCAGCAACAGGAAATCATATCGCAGATGAATCAAAAGACAAGGTTGTAGAACCAACTTGTAAAGAAAAAGGTTATACAGAGCACATCTGCTCGAATTGTGGCAATTCTTATAAAGACACTTATACTGATGTAAACCCTGAAGCACATAAACCAAAAGTGTTAAATGCAAAACAACCTACTTGTAATGAAGTTGGTCTTACAGAGGGTAGCCAGTGTAGTATTTGTAGTAAAATTCTTGTTGCACAAGAAGAAATTCCAAAAACAGCACATACAGAATATGTTTCAACTAAAGGTTATGAACCTACTTGCAAAGCATCTGGTTATACTGATGAAATTTCTTGTTCTGTTTGTAAAACTGTAATAGTTGAGCGTGAAAGACTTCCATTGCTTGAGCATACAGAAGTAATAGATTTTGCAAGAGAGGCAACTTGTTCACAAACAGGTTTAACAAAAGGTTCTCA
>JAZRPX010000003.1:0-1998 GCA_045649445.1 Acutalibacteraceae bacterium
GTTGAAACTATGGAAACAAAAGTACGTCTTATAGACTCTTTCTTCCCTGTTGCAAAAGGCGGAACATATTGTACTCCAGGACCTTTTGGCGCAGGCAAAACAGTTTTACAGCATACAACTTCTAAATACGCAGATGTTGATATCGTTATTATTGCTGCTTGTGGCGAACGTGCCGGTGAGGTTGTTGAAACACTTACAGAGTTTCCTGAACTTACTGACCCTAAAACAGGACGTTCTCTTATGGAGCGTACTATTATCATTTGTAACACTTCATCAATGCCTGTTGCTTCACGTGAGGCATCTGTTTACACTTCAGTAACACTCGCTGAATATTACAGACAAATGGGTCTTAATGTTCTTCTTCTAGCAGATTCAACTTCTCGTTGGGCTCAAGCGCTTAGAGAAATGTCTGGTCGTCTTGAGGAAATCCCTGGCGAAGAAGCTTTCCCTGCTTATCTTGAATCATACATTGCAGCGTTCTATGAAAGAGCTGGATATGTTCGTTTACCTGATGGTAGCAAAGGTTCCGTTACTATTGGTGGTACGGTTTCTCCTGCAGGTGGTAACTTTGAAGAACCTGTTACTCAAGCAACCTTGAAGGTTGTAGGCGCTTTCCACGGACTTTCTCGTGAGCGTTCAGACGCAAGAAAATATCCTGCGATTGACCCTCTTATTTCTTGGTCTAAATATAAAACTGTTACCGATTCAGAAAAATCTGAATTTTGTAAAAACATTCTTCTTCACGGCGATGAAATCGGCTCAATGATGAAGGTTGTAGGTGAAGAAGGTACAACAATTGAAGATTACACTATTTATCTAAAAGCAGAAATGCTTGATTCAGTTTATTTGCAACAAAATTCATTTGATTTAATAGAAGCAAACTGCACTAAAGAGCGTCAACGATATGTTACTGACAAACTCGTTTACATTTTAGGCAGTGAATACACTCTTGATGACAAAGATAACGCGCGAAGCTTCTTTAATAGATTAAGACAAAAATTTATTGACTGGAATTATACTGAATTTATGAGTGACGCATTTAAAAAAGCGGAAGCAGAAATTGATGCTATGTATTTAGAAGGTCAAGGCAAATTATCTAAAGATGCTGAACTTCTTTTAAAAGGCGGTGAGTGATAAATGAATAAAGTGTTTAATAAAATTGAATCTATTAACGGCAACGTTATAACCGTAAAAGCACAAGGTGTTAAATACAAAGAATTAGCGCAGATTAATACTCGCTTTGGTAAATCACTCGCTCAGGTTAACAAAATTGATGGCGATATCGTTTCATTGCAAGTGTTTGCCGGTGGTCAAGGCGTTTCAACAGGTGACGAAGTTCGCTTTTTTGGTCACGATATGAGAGTATCTTTTAGCGAAGATCTTCTCGGCAGAATTTTTAATGGTTCAGGTGAGCCAAGAGATAAAGGTCCTGCTCTTACTGATAACATGAAACCAATCGGCGGGCCATCAGTTAACCCTACAAAGCGTATTCTTGCGAATCGTATGATGAGAACAAACATTCCAATGATTGATATGTTTAACACTCTTGTTGTTTCGCAAAAACTTCCTATTTTTTCAATTTCAGGCGAACCATACAACCAACTTCTTGCTAGAATTGCTTTACAAGCTGAAGCAGATGTTATTGTTTTGGGTGGTATGGGTCTTAAATATGACGATTTCCTTTATTTTAAAGAAGAACTTTCTAACGGTGGCGCTTTAAGTAAAACAGTTATGTTTATTCATACTGCATCTGACCCTACTGTTGAATGTATGATGATTCCTGATATGTCTTTGGCAGTTGCAGAGCAATTTGCTTTACAGGACAAGGACGTATTGGTGCTTCTTACTGATATGACAAACTTCGCAGACTCAATGAAAGAAATTGCAATTACTCAGGAACAAGTTCCATCTAACCGTGGTTATCCTGGTGACCTTTATTCTCAGCTTGCTTCTCGTTATGAAAAAGCGGTTGACTTTGCAAATTCAGGCTCTGTTACA
>JAZRPX010000004.1:0-1912 GCA_045649445.1 Acutalibacteraceae bacterium
ATTTCTGATATTGATAGTAAAAAAGTTAATCAATTTTGCAATTCATTAGGTGTTAACGCATCAACTAACGAAGAAATAGCTAAAACATCTGATTATATCATTCTTGCTGTTAAACCACAGTTTATGAAATCGGTTTTAGAAGACATTTCAGATATTTTAAAATCAAGAATAAATCAAGTTGTTTTAGTTTCAATCGCAGCAGGTCTTTCAACAGAAAGATTGAGAGATTTTGCTAAAGGTGAGTTTAAAATTATCAGAGTTATGCCTAATACTCCTGCGCTTTTAGGCGAAGGAATGATGCTTTACACAATAACTGAAAATATTAGTAATGATGAAACTAATGAATTTATCGGCACAATGACTGAATGTGGCAAATGGGATTTGATTGATGAAAAACTTATTGATGCTGCATCAGCGTTAAGCGGATGTGGACCTGCATTTGTTTATATGTTTATTGAGGCGCTTGCAGACGGCGCAGTTAAATGCGGCTTATCAAGAGAAAAAGCATTGCAATATGCTTCTCAAACTTTAAAAGGCGCAGCTTTAATGGTTGAACAAACAGGAAAACACCCAGAACTTTTAAAAGATGAAGTTTGCTCACCTGGTGGTTCAACAATCGCAGGAGTTTCTGCTTTAGAAAAAGGTAAATTTAGAGCTACTTGTATTCAAGCGGTTGAAAAGGCATACAAAAGAACATTAGAACTTGGAAAATAAAACTCAAACAATGTAAAAGCCAATTCTCAAAGAGAGAATTGGCTTTTTTAAATTTAAATTAAATTAATCGTTAGCTTTTGCCCAAAGATCAACCATTTCTTTAATATCTGCATCTAATTCTTCATAGCCACTGCCAGAAGTGTTGATATAAGAATCTGCGATTTGAGCAATGTTACGAACGCAAGTTGAAGCCGAATAGTAATATACGCCATCAACATATACATAAGCACGAGCTACAAAGTCACGAGCTAAGTTACCTGTCTCGGCATTATAGCTATTTGAAGATTTAAGATTAACGATTGAACCTACAACATATTTACCGTCATAAAGGCCAAATTTAGCATAATCATAAACAACTTTAGCTACGCTATCTTCTATTGTAAGATATTCGCCAACTTTATCTTTAGGAGCAATAATTGTACCAACTTCATATTCTTTATCACCAACTAATTCTAACAATGCTGCTTCATCAACTGCAGTATAGAATCTCATACCGTTAACTTCACCAAGACGAATTGATGCAGTTGATTCTGTTGAAAGAGCTGAAGTGATTTTACCATCTTTCTCTAACTCGCCTGTTTTTGTAAACACAAATTTATCAATAATGATACCTGTTGTACCTGGTTCAATATTTTCAAACACAAGTGTAAAGCTGCCACCAGGAAGTGTTACTTCGTTTTCAAGATAGTTAATGGAATGATATGTTGCATCACCAACTGGATTTGTTTTGTTATCTTTAAAGTCAGCATTACCAAATGTATCAATTAAATTACCGCTTTGTGTTGCATAAACTTTAAATACACTTCGTGTTGATGCATTACGAGCAAATGTATGCAATTTGTATGTACCAGCAGGAAGATTACTAATTGTAAACTGTGTTTTATAACCTTTTACAATATTTGTGTTATCACGAACATATGTAAGAATAGTTAAAGAACCATCACTTGTTTGTGTATATGTATCAAGTGTTGTATATGCTTTACCATCAGCTTTATATCCTTTTGGTGAACAATTTTCTGCTTCATAGTGATAAATTTCAGGAGTTTTAACTGTCAAGATTTCTGATGGTGCTGATTCAAGATATTGAATTGATTCTGCAATTTTAACACAGAATTGATAAGTTGAACCAGCAGTAAGACCTGTGAATTTATTTGATGTTTGCCATGTAGCGCCACCATCTTTACTATATTTTGCGCCA
>JAZRPX010000005.1:0-17566 GCA_045649445.1 Acutalibacteraceae bacterium
CTTGGCAACAAGTATCCATTTGATGTTAAACTAAATGCAAAGCAAATCGGCAATTTAGTTTTGATGAACACGAAAACTATATCAAAAGATGTTTTTACATTTTGTAAGGAAACAGACAAAACTATAATTGATGTGCCACAAGGTTATGCCGCTTGCTCTTGCCTTTGCATAAGTGAAACCGCATTTATAACCGCTGACAAAGGTATTTACAATGCGTTAAAAAATAATGGCGCATCCCCTCTTTTAATTCAAGAGGGTTACATAGAAATTGATACTTATGATTATGGATTTATCGGTGGCGCTTCAGGTTTTGTTGATGGCGTTTTATACTTTTTCGGCGATATTACTGCCCACCCTGATTTTATAAAAATTGATGAATATTTAAAAGCGAATGACGTTATATATAAATGGTTTGACACCCCACTTTGCGACATCGGTGGTGTCTTGGAAATTTAATTTTTGAAAAAATTTCTAAAAAGTTGAGACATTTTGGTGTTAAAAATCGTTATATAAGTAGAAAGGCGAAAATTTATCTTTCTAATTAACTAAAAAGGAGTGTTTCCGATGTGTTAATTAAAGTTAAACTCAAGAAAACAATAAAAATTAATTTTAAAAGGAGAAAAAACATGAAAAAGATTATAAAAAAACGCAAAAAAATATTTACTACAATGTTGAGTGCAATACTAATTTTATCTGTTTTGTCTGTTACAAACACATCCGTTTTAGCTAATGACTACGCACCGCTTGACACAAATGAAAAAGTTGTAATTGACCATGTTGTTTATTCAAGAGAAGAATTAGGCGGCGACAAACTTTCTGATTATTACATAGTTGACAAGTTTTTTGATTCTGTTGACTATGCAAAGCAAGCAAAAGAAATTAAAATTTTATCTGTGGTTAATGATTTACCAGTTAAAAAAATCAACGCTTTTGCTTCAAAATGTGAAAATAAAAACATCAAAAACACAGTTACAAAGGTTAATTTGCCAGAATCAATTACAGAAATCGGCGCTTACGCTTTCACTGGCTTTAAAAAACTAAAAAAATTAACTTTGCCTAAAAAGTTAGAAAAGATAAATGAAAGAGCTTTTAACTTGGCGGTTAAGCTTGAAACAATTACTATTCCTAAAGGTGTTAAAACAATTGAAGAAGGTGTTTTCTTTGGTTGTTCTTCTTTGAAGAAAGTGATTTTCAAGGGCGAAATTACTCAAATTTACGATAATGCTTTTAATAAATGTAAAAAGTTAAAATCAATTGTTATACCAAATAGCACTAAATTAATTGGCGAATCTGCTTTTTCTAATTCCGCTCTTTCAAAAGTTGAAATGCCAAGTGGAATTCATTTGACTTCTTATGTTTTTTCAAATTGCAAAAAATTAAAAACCGTTGTTTTAAACGGAAACAAAAAACCTAATTTTGTTGATTCAAATTTTGCAAACACCAAAAAAGGCATTAAATTCTATGTTAAAAACAAGAAAGTTGCTAAATCATTGAAAAAACAACTTAAAAATTCAGGCGCTAAAAACCCTAAAATTTATATTGGTAAAAAACTTTATAAATAACCCACTTTAAAAACTCTCTCGGTTTCGAGAGAGTTTTTTGTTGCCAACGGGCGAACACAGTTCGCCCCTACGAATATATTGAAATTGTTATTATCCTCGGCGGGAGCAAGCCCCCGCCCTACGAATTTATATCTTGAAAAAATTTTTATTTGTTGTATAATAAAAGCATAAAGAATTTTGGAGAGAGTTATGTTTTTTAAGAAAAAAGAGTTTGGTGGGTCTTTTGACTATTTAATTGTTGGGCTTGGCAACCCTGGTATTGAATATGAAAATACTAGGCATAATGCAGGGTTTATGTGCATAGACTATATTGCGAAAAACTGCGGTGTTAATTTAAACAAGTTTAAACACAAAGCGTATTATGCGCAAACTGATTTAGGTGGTAAAAGAGTTGTTTTAGTTAAGCCACAGACATATATGAATAATTCTGGCGAGGCGGTTATTCCGCTACTAAACTTTTTTAAGATAGATAAGCAGAATTTAATTGTTGTTTGCGATGATATTTCGCTCGATGTTGGCAAAATCCGTGTTAGACGAAAAGGGTCTGATGGTGGTCAAAAAGGTATGCGAAGTATTATTGAACAATTAGGGTTTGATAACTTTGCAAGGGTTAAAATGGGTATTGGTAAAAAGCCAAATCATCAATTTGACCTTGCTAAATGGGTGCTTTCTAAATTTAAAGCAGATGAACAAGCTGACCTTGACAATGCTATTAAAAATGCTTCAAGCGCAGTTGAGCTTATTGTTAAAGGGCAGATTGACAAAGCAATGAATAACTATAATAGTTGAGGCAAAAATGAGTTTTTTAAGAAAAGCACTAAAAACTGTTCGTGAATATTCCGATGTTTTTAATGCAGTACAACAACAAAAAACGCCTGTTTGTATTACGAATTTATCTCGTATTCATAAGGCGAATATAATTGATACCCTCCCCGCTGATGTTTTTCAGCGGGCTTTAGTCGTTGTGGCAGATGAGTTTGAAGCAGAGCGATTAAAAGAAGATTTAAACGCTTTTGGCAACGATGCAAAGGTTTTTCCATCAAGAGATTTACTTTTAAGAAAATTTGATGGCGCTTCTCACGAATTCGAACGAAAAAGAGTTGGTGTTCTAGCGCAGATTTTAGAAGAAAAAATTGACACTATAATTGCGCCTATCGACGCGCTTATGAGCTATACTATTCCAAAAGATGTTTTAAAAAGTGTTTTGATAAAGCTTGAAAGTGGACTTGAAATTGGTATTGATGAATTAACATCAAAATTGATTTTTGGTGGTTATACAAGAGTTGATATGGTTGAATCGCAAGGGCAATTTGCCTCTCGAGGCGGAATTTTTGATATTTTTATTCCGGGCGAAACAAACCCTGTTAGAATTGAATTTTGGGGCGATGAAATTGACACAATTTCTTATTTTGACATTGAAACTCAAAGAAGCAACGAACAAGTAAACGAGATTTTAATCTGCCCTGCTAGAGAAGTTTTATATGAAAATGCTGAAGATTTTTGTGATAAAATCAAGGCGTTTGCCGACAAGCTTACAAAAAAACATACTCTTGCAAAAGAAAATATTTACGCTGACATTGAATATATAAATTCAGGGCTTGTTTTATCTAACATTGATAAATATTTGAATATTTGCTATGAACAAAAGCAAACGCTTTTTGACTATTTTGGTGATTCCCTTGTTTTTGTTTATGAGCCGGCAAAGATAAAAGAACGAATTCGTTCGTTTTTATGGCAAATTGGAGAAGATATTAAATCGGCTTTTGAAGAAGGTATTTTAACAAAAGGGCTTGATGAATTTTATTTATCTAAAACTGATGTTTATGAGAAGCTTAACAATTCTACAACAGTTGTTTTAGAGAGTTTTAACGCTACAAAATCAGGAATTGATGCTAAAAGTTTTATTAATTTTAATCTTACAACAATTTCACCTTGGGGTGGATTAGTTTCAGACCTTTTTGAAGATATAACTTCTAAAATCAATCAAGGATATTGTTGTGTTATAATGGCCGGAACTCATCGCGCGGCGAACTCGCTTTGCGATGAGATTGAAAAACTCGGTTTAAAAGCAGAATTTCATAGCGAAGTGCCTGATAAATTTGTGAAATCAAAAGTTTATATTACAACAGGTGGATTACCGCTTGGTGTTGACTATACACAATCAAAAATTGCGATTTTCACTCACGCAAAACTCGTTAATAAACAGAAAAAAAGAAAGAAATTTTATAAATCAAAAGGGGCTTCTCTTGGCTCTCTTGATGAACTAACCAGTGGCGAATTAGTTGTTCATTCAATTTATGGTATAGGCGTTTTTGAAGGAATTCGCAAGGTTGAAACCGAGGGTATTATTAAAGATTATATTACCATTCGTTTTCAAAAAAACGATATTTTATATGTACCTGTTACTCAACTTGATTTGGTTGCAAGATATATCGGTGGCGGCGATGCTACAACCGTAAAACTTAACAAGCTCGGCTCTGATGTTTGGCAAAACACAAAACGCAGAGTTAAAGCTTCAGTTAAAGACATGGCAAAAGAGCTTATTGAAGTTTATTCAAAGAGAATGAAACTTAAAGGGTTTGCATTTACTGAAGACACCGATTTACAACACGATTTTGAATATCATTTTCCTTATGAAGAAACTGAAGACCAATTAAAATGTATTGATGAAATTAAAAATGATATGCATCGTGATGTGCCTATGGAACGCCTTTTATGTGGCGATGTTGGATTTGGTAAAACTGAAGTAGCATTACGAGCAGCGTTTAAAGCAGTTTGTGATGGAAAGCAAGTTTGCATTTTAGTTCCTACAACTATTCTTGCTTGGCAACATTATCAAACTCTGCTTATGAGAATGGAATATTTTGCAGTTAACACAGAAATGCTTTCGAGATTTCGCACTGCAAAACAATCTGCCGATATTAAAAAGCGTTTAGCAAGAGGCGAGATTGACATTATAGTTGGCACTCACAGAATTATTTCAAACGATGTGCAATTTAAAGATTTAGGGCTACTTATTATTGATGAAGAACAACGCTTTGGTGTTGCACAAAAAGAAAAATTAAAACAGAAGTTCCCTACCGTTGATATTCTCACTCTCTCGGCAACGCCTATTCCAAGAACGCTTAATATGGCGATGACGGGAATTCGTGATATGTCTATAATTGAAGAAGCGCCATCTGATAGACACCCTGTGCAGACTTATGTTCTTGAACACGACAAGGGTATTATTTTAGATGCTATTAGAAAAGAACTTGCACGTGGCGGACAGATTTTTTATGTTTATAATAATGTTGAGAATATTTCTCATATTGCCGCTCGACTTAAACACGAATTGCCTGACGCAGAAATTGAGATTGCTCACGGACAGATGAGTGAAGACGAATTATCAAAAAAATGGCAAGGGCTACTTGAACATTCTATTGATATTTTAGTTTGCACAACTATTATTGAAACAGGCGTTGATGTGCCAAATTGCAACACGCTTATTATTGAAAATGCAGACCGATTTGGGCTTTCGCAATTACATCAACTGCGAGGCAGAGTTGGGCGTTCATCTAGAAAGGCATACGCTTATTTTACTTATCACAAGGGCAAGGCGCTTTCTGATATTGCAACTAAACGACTTGAGGCAATTAGAGAATATACCGAGTTTGGCTCTGGCTTTAAAATTGCAATGCGTGACCTTGAAATTCGTGGCGCAGGCAATGTTTTAGGCGCAAAACAACACGGGCATATGGACACAGTTGGCTACGAGATGTATGTTAAACTTTTAGGTGATGCAATAAGAGAAGAAAAGGGCGAAGCGCCACAAATGGAAGAAGCAGAATGTTTAATTGATTTACACATTGTTGCGCATATTCCTGAAAAATACATTCCTTCTCTTTCGGCAAGGTTGCAGATTTACAGAAGAATTGCCGAAATTCGTGATATAGCCGATTCGCAAGATGTTATTGACGAGCTTATTGACAGATTTGGTGAGCCACCAAGAGCAGTTTTAGGGCTTATTGATATCGCGCTTATTAGAAACAAGGCAAAAATACTCGGCGTTAGCGAGATTAACGATAAACACAAAAACATTGTTTTGTATTTCAAAGAGTTTTCTATCGAGCGTATCAAACCACTTATGGAAAAATACAAACAAAGGGTGCTTATTTCTGCCGGTGAAAAGCCATATGTTACAATTAGAACAAAGTCAAACGACAAGCCGATTGAGATTATAAAAGAAATTTTAGAAGTGTTACAAGGAGAGAAAAATGAAGAATAAATATACAGTTTTAGGTGTTATTTTAGTTTTTATTGCATCATTTTTAATTTTTGGTAGCTTTTCTTATAATCTTAATGGCAACTTTCTTATCAAAATAGGTTATATCGCAATTTTTATAATCGGTGTTGTTTGCATTAGAAAAGGTAAAGAGAAATAGTTAAAACGGGAGCGCACTGCGCTCCCCTACGATTATATATAAGTCAATATCATGTCATCCTGAGCGAAGCAACGCGAAGTCGAAGGATCTTAAAGATGGTTCGACTTCGCTCACCATGACACAAGAGTAGATTGCAACAAAAAAGCGAGTTCGTGTATCACGAACTCGCTTTTTAAATTGCAAAAATTTCAAAAAAATGTTATAATTATTGCAACCTTTTGGATTTTTTAATTGTTTTATTAGTGAAAGGGGGAAGAAAAATGCTATTTTTTGTAACCGGTGAACAAAAAAATACAGAATATGTTATCTCTTGCGAAGATGCTTTTAATACATATTCCGATATGGTTTGGCGTTTGGCACTTTCTAAAACTGCTAACAGCGCTTATGCCGATGATATTTTACAGGAAGTTTTTCTAAAATTTTTACGCAAAAAACCTAAATTTACTGATATTGAGCATTGCAAAGCGTGGCTTATTAGAGTTACTATAAATTGCTCGATTAACCTTTTGAAATCTGCTTTTATTAAACGCAGAGCAGATTTTGATGAAACAATCGCTACTCAAATTGAAGAAAAAAGCGAGGTTTATTTAGAGGTTTTAAAACTCCCTGAAAAACAAAGAATTGCAATTCATCTTCATTATTACGAGGGCTATTCTATTGATGAAATAGCCACTTTCACTAAATCTAACCCTTCTACTGTGAAGAGTTGGCTTCATAGAGCGAGAAAACAATTAAAACAACAACTGAAAGGAGTTGACTTTGATGTTTAAAGAAAAGCTTAAAAAGGATTTAGATAACCTAAACCCTTCAAATAAAGTAAAAGAAGAAATCTTAAAACAGATTTATGAAGAAAAACCGAAAAAAGTTTACAATATAAGATTTGCATCAGCAATTGCAGCAGCACTTGCAGTTGTAATTGCGCTTGGCATTATAATTGACGGCAGAGAGATTGTGCCTATACCACAATTGCCTGAAAAGGAATCAATTGTTGAAACCGTTAAAACCAAGCATAAAAGCGGAAAAAATATTGATACAATTTATAAGCATATTAAAGAGTTAGGCAAAACAACGCTTTTTGAAGATTGGATTTGCTATTATGCAGGTGACGCAAAAGCAATGGAAGATAGTGGTGTTAGTAGCACCCAAAAATCTCCTGGTGAATCTGTTGTAACGCAAACCACATCAAAAGATAAAGATTTTTCGCAAACTAACACTCGTGAACAAAACGTTGATGAAGAAGATATTATCAAAACCGATGGTGATTATATTTATAGAATGTCTTACTCTGATGAATTATATGTTTTTAAAGCAGATGGCAAGAAAACTGAAAAAATAAATCATTTGGATTTGGTTGATTTATTCCCAGAATTTACGGAGCAAAAAAGAGCCGATTTTTGGCCTCAAGGTATGTATTTATACAATGATAAGCTTATACTTGTTGCCGATACTTATGAAAAATTTAAAACTGATGAATGCGATTGTAAAAAATGCAATAAAAATTATGATGTTTTTACTACAATTGCAATTTTCGATGTTTCTAACCCTGAAAATATTAAATTAGAAAAAACTTTAAAGCAACAGGGACAGCATGATTCTTCAAGAATTATCGGCAACGTTTTATATGTAAGTTCAATAATGAGTATTGATTATTATGATAATATTAAAAAACGTGAAAAATTTAGATACATTCCTTCTTTTATTGAAGACAGTGATATAGAGTATCAAAAAGATAAAAACATTTTGCTTTCTGATGATTTAGATGACACTTCTTATAATGTATTTGTTTCTTATGATTTATATGAGCAAAAAAGAATTGATGATAAATCTATTTTTGGCTCTGCTTCAATAGGTTATGTTTCCCAGAATAATATCTATTTTACCGAAGAGATTTACGGAAATCACGATAAAACTCAAATTACAAAGTTTTCACTAAACAAAGGCAAAATTGAAAACAAAAAAGAATGTTTGATTTTAGGCACACTTAACGATACTTTCTCGTTAGACGAAAACGGAAAGTATTTACGCCTTGTTGCTACTCAAAACAGGTATTCAGATAACTCTTACAACTCGCTTATTATTCTTGATGAAAACTTAAAAGAAGTTTCATCTATTGAAAAGTTAGCAAAGGGAGAAAGAATTTATTCGGCAAGATTTATGGGTGATTATGCTTATTTTGTTACTTTCAAAGAAACTGACCCGTTATTTTGCGCTGACCTTTCTGACCCTAAAAATCCTAAAATTTTGAGTGAACTTAAAATACCTGGTTTTTCTGATTATCTACACCCATTCGGCGAAAATAAATTGTTTGGATTTGGTCAAAACGCAACTAAAAAAGGCAGAACTAACGGCGTAAAACTTTCAATGTTTGATATTACTGATAAAGAAAATATCACCGAAGAAGACAACGAAATACTTAAAAAAGCATATTCTTCAGCAAATTATAACTACAAAGCAATTGTAATTTCGCAAGAGCGCAATCTTATCTGCTTTGCAGCAGGGCGCAAAAAAAGCAGTAAATATTATATATATGCTTACGATGAAGCAAATGGTTTTTATGAAAAATTCTGCTTGAATGTTTCAGATTATATTAAAACTAATGACTATTGGTATTATTATGATAATTTGCGCGGATTATATATTGATGATTACTTCTATGTTTCTTGCAATGAGGAACTAATAGTTGTTGATTTGAATAATTTTAAAGTTGTAAAAACACTTTAAGATTTTGTCTTCAATATTCATTTTAAAAAGGATTGCAAAAAAGCAATCCTTTTTAAATTCAAGATTATTTGAGGGCATACCACCCTGCAAATGCATGTCATCCTGAGCGAAACGAAGTGGAGTCGAAGGATCTTAAAGATGGTTCGACTACGCTCGGAATGACACAAGAGTAGATTGCAACAAAAAAGCAAGTTCGTGATACACGAACTCGCTTTTTATTATTCAACAATATAATTCATTGGGTTTACAGGGGCGCTACCTGGCCACACTTCAAAATGCAAGTGGTTTGCAGTTGAACGACCTGTTGAGCCAACACGCGCGATTACTTGCCCCATTACAACTTGGTCACCTGCTACAACGTCTAACGATGAACAATGAGCATATCTTGTTAATGTGCCATCATTATGACGAATATCAACACAATAGCCGTACGAAGAATACCAAGATGCTCTTACTACAACGCCATCATCTGCAGCTAAAATCTTTGTGCCATAGTTTGTAATAATGTCAACTCCTTTATGAAGTCTCCCACTTCTATAGCCAAAATAACTGCTTATATAATAGTTAGCGCCGAGTGAAAGCGGCCAACAATATTTTGCGCCTTCACGCAAAGTTACTTCTGGTCTTTTCTTTGTGCCTTTAACTACAACTTCATCTTTAGTTTCTTCTAAAACAACAGATTTAATAAGTTCTTTTGAAACTTTTTTGCCATTATTGAAAACAACTAAAGTTGTATCTTCAACTAAACCTGTTTGACCTTTTGTTATAGTTTTTGTAATGCCTTTATAAATATGATTATCTGTTTTTGAAATAGTTTTATATTTAATTTCTTTTGTTTTTACTTTATAAAAGCCATAATTAACTTGAACTTTTTCTTTTAAAACGCTAATCGCTTCATCAAGATTAGTTAACTTTTCTTGTAAACTCAAGCATTCTGTTACAGCTATATTTTGTGAAAACATTACGATATCTGCATTTGTTTTAGCTTGAATTTCACTTTTATATGCTTCAATTGCATTAAGCAATAAAGTTTTATCTTCACTTGAGATGATACAAATGCCATCTGCATAAATACCATAAACTTTAACAACATTAGTTTCTTTTATAAGACTATCTGTTAAAACTGTTGAAACCTCTGAAGCGGTATTGATATTAACTTTTGGAGTTATTGTTACAGTAGCATCAACCTTTTTTGTTACTTCGCCTACTGCTTTTTTCTCAACAATTTCTTTTGCTAATTTTACATCTTTGTTTGAAGAAACAAAGCCAACCGATTCATTCTCAACTTTTAACTCATATGCTAATGTTAAAGTTGAAATTGGAAAAATCGGCAAAATCAATGCAAAAATTAAAACAATTGAAATTATTAATGTTTTTTTAAATTTTAAAATAATAAAACACCTTTCTTCTGCCCTTTAATTAAAGGCAATTCAAAAGTTACAAAATTGTAACAATCTAAAACTTATTATACACGATTATTACAATTTTGCAACCTTTTTCAAGGTGTTTTGTACAAATATATATAATTTTTCAACATTTTAACATAGTTTTTAACACTTTTGCACAATTAATACTGCATGTCTTTATCAGTTAATGGTTTCAAAATGTTACAAAATGCTTTTGCTTCTAATTTTGCGCCTTGCAAATCATGGTCACGATAGTTGCCACATTCAACTGCAGTGTTTCCTGGGATTTCGCCCTCATAGTTTGCAATAAACTCAAATGCCGATTTGATAACACTTAAAACAGTTGCGTTATCAAGATTGCGAGTTAAAAAGTAACAACCTGTTCTGCAACCCATTGGTCCAAAATATATAACGCTATCTTTATGCTCGCAGTTTCTCGCATAAGTTGCAAAAAGATGCTCAATTGTATGGATTGCGCCATTTTCAAGTACTTCTTCAACATTAGGTTTTTTCATTCTTATATCATAAGTTGTTATATCTCCATCAATACGAGATACATAAACTCCTTTTTCTAACTTTGTGTGGTCAACACAAAATGATGCTATTCTTTCCATTTTAATCTCTCCTTTATTTACCCTGCATTTTAAGCCAGATGTTTGCCACCATATTTCTTGAAATAAATTTTGTTAATGTACACTGCGCTTTATTAAAAAGACTTGGCACTAATATAACTTTTTTACTTTTGTTTATCTTTTTCATAGCATAATCAACGATTTGCTTCGCAGTAAACCAAACGCCTATCGTTTTAACATCATTTGGATTGGTTTTTGCAACATCGAAAAAGTTTGTCTTTGTCCACCCGGGGCAAAGAGCAAAAACACGAATGTTTTTATCTTTTAACTCTTTATCAAGACCGATTGCATAGTTAAGAACAAAAGATTTTGTTGCGCCATATACATTTATATAAGGCAACGGTTGAAAAGCAGCAATTGATGCAACTTGCAAAATTTTTGCACCATCACTCATATAAGGAATACAAAGCTCTGACAATGCTACAACTGCTTTGCAATTCAAATCAATCATATTCAAACTCTCATTTAATGGAATGTTTTCATATGAACCGAATTTACCAAACCCTGCATTGTTAACAAGCAATCTTACATTTGGTTTTTCTTTTTCTAACAACGCTTTAAACTCTTCTAAATCTTCTGATTTTGTTAAATCAAGAGAAATAGGCACTATTTTTTCACCATAAGTTAATTCTAAATCTAAAAGTTTTTCGCGATTTCTGGCAACAACCCAGATACGCTCAAACTCGTCATTTGCACTAATTTGTTTTACAAATTCTTTGCCGATACCACTTGAAGCGCCCGTTATAACTGCGATTTTCACTTATATCACTCCTTTATAATAACAATTTAACCATAAATAAACTTAAAAATCAATCTAAATTTTAATAAAAACAGTTGAAATTCTAATTAAAAAGGAGTAATATAGATATGTAAACAAATATAAAGGAGAAAAACAAATGGATAAATTCATTATCGAAACATCTGCTAGACATGCGCACATTACTCAAGAAACTTTAGAAACACTTTTTGGTAAAGGTGCTACACTCACAAACAAAAAAGATTTATCACAACCTGGTCAATACGCTTGTGAAGAAAGAATCACTGTTGTTGGTCCTAAAAATTCACTCGTTTGCACAATTTTAGGTCCTACTCGTCCTGCTGACCAAGTTGAAATTTCTGCAACTGATGCTCGTTCAATCGGTGTTGCTGGCGTTATCAGAGAATCTGGTGACGTTGCAGGCACTCCTGGTTGTAAATTAGTTGGTCCTTGCGGCGAGGTTGAAATCGCTGAAGGTGTTATCGTTGCTAAAAGACATATTCATATGACACCTGCTGACGCTGAAAAATTAGGCGTTGAAGATAAAGAAATTGTTAGTGTTAAAGCCGAGTCTCCTGACCGTTCTTGCATTTATGAAGACGTTGTTGTTAGAGTTCACGATAATTTTGCTCTTGCTATGCATATTGATACTGATGAAAGCAATGCCGCTTTTGGCGTTAAAGAGGGCTATATTGTAAAATAATGAGTATGCCAGAATTCAAAATCAAAACTCCTCGTTGGTTTGATGAATTTTATGAATCATTAACTAAAAGAGAAACTTATTCTCTTAAAACAGGCGAGGTTATAAAACGTTCGGGCAAATCTCGTGAACATATTAGCAGACTTTTTAAAGAAGCAACCGGTACAACTATTGGTGTTTATCTTAATGAATTAAGAATTGAACACGCGGCGGCTATGCTTACTACTACATATCTTGATATTATCGATATTGCACTTGAAAGTGGTTTTGAAAATCTTTCTACTTTTTATCATTTATTTAAAAAGAAAAAAGGTATTTCGCCAAAGCAATATAGAAAAAGATATTCATTTATTTATTAACAAAAAAATCGCACTCATTTGAGTGCGATTTTTAATTTTTGCAATTAAAAAAGCTCGGTTTAAAACCGAGCTTTTAAAATTTAATTAGTCTTCTTTTTTCTTTCTTGTTTTCACAATAACGTAACCTGAAAGACCTGCAAATAATAATGCAACCATTGGGAATGCCATATCATCTGTATCGAATGAACCCCATTCGTCATCGCCGCTGCCATCTTCCCAACTGCCTGCGCCATAAATCTTATCATAAACATCCATCTCGAGCATACCGATTGCAGCATAATCAATATCATATTCTTCTTCACAGTATTTACGAGTTGCATCTGACGCATCAGTCCAAGCTTTTTGGAATGCAGCTAACTTATCATAATCTTCAAGTGTTTCATAATCGTCTACTGAAAGACCAGGAAGAGCATCATAAAGTTTTTTGATTTTTTGAGCATCTTTCTTGTTGAATGGCTCTGTTACCTGAATTGTTGTTGTAAGGTCAGAGTTTTGTTCACCAGGAATATAAAGAGCAGAGAATCTTGCTTTAACATCAGTAATACCACAAGATAAATTATCGCCGCCTTGCTCTCTATTAGCAAGATGAGAATAGTTTTGAGCAGCGATTGAAATATAGTTAACCCATTCTGGCTCAATCTCTGAAATATCAATATAGAAAGTTTTCTTTTCATTATATTGAACAAAATCCATTACCTTTGCACTAGCTGATTCGCCATCTTCTGTTGTAGCACCGATAGCAACGATAAATTGAATTGGTGATTTTTCGTTTTCACATTTCTTATTATTCTTTTTACACCATTTTTGATATGTCATTTCTGATTGACCTTTATATTTGTCATAAGTATTTTTATAACCATGAACACAATCTTTTACAAACAAGTCAACAGCAACATAACCTCTTTGAGTTGGGTTTGGATGGTTTTTAGCATACTCAATACCCTTTTTGATTTGCTCAAAATAGTCATAAGTTTCGCCTTGAGGTTTCTGTGGAATATGGTCACCTGCATCAGATGTTAAACGAGCATCTTCTGATTCACCTGAAATATGGAACATTGCTTGATGTTGCTCTTGTCTTCTAGGATAAGGGCTTGCAAGTTCTAATTGATAACCGCCTGATGCTAAAGATTTTGCTTCTTCAAAATCTTTTTTATACTCATCATCACCATCAACTTTTACCATTGGGTTATTTCTATCTTTATAACCTTGTTTGATACCGTCTTTTTCAATATTATAATCTACGATTTCATAAGACTCATAGTAATCTTCAAACAAGAAGTTTGCAAATGAAGCATGGGTGTAAGCACCATAAGTTTCAGCATAAGCTTCTGCTTTGAAATCAAACAAGTGGTAACCTGCATGTTCATATTCTGTTGAACCTGCAGTTGATTCTGTTTGTGTTGTAACAGTTGTTTGACCTGCAGCTGTGCTTTGATCTGAACCATTACCTTCACCACCATCAGAATATAATGGTGAAATATAAGCTTCAATATTTTGCATTGTTCTAGACTTTAATCTACCTATAATATCAATGCCTTTTTCTGTGTCTTTAATAACAACATCTTTTTTACCGTTAGAACAAGCTGTTGTGATTTTAACAACATCAGCATCTTGTAAAAGTTCATCTGAACCTTCAATTTTATAACCCTTGAATGTGCTTGTATCTTTAGGGTCTTCATAGAAAGGAGTCATTAACTTGCCATCTTTATTGTAACGTTTAGCAAACTGATCTTTACCTGTATCATAATAAACATCATCAACAGAATCATAAAGCCAGAACGCCATAATAGCAATACGAACAGATGTAACTTGGTTTACATCAATATCTTTTGAATCCATTTCAAACACATATTCTTTGCCTGGATCAATAAATTGTTGAGCCATTGAAATAGTTTTACCATTAAAGAGATTTAAAACTATTTGGAACTCACCTTGCATTGCTTTGCCATCTACATCTTCAATTTTAGGGAAGAAACATTTAAGTTTGATTTTACCTTCGCCACCAGGTTGATTTGTTGTAACAATTGCTTTGTTAAACTTAACTGGGTCAACATTGTAAGGTGTATTAAGCTGCCATTCAGGAACTTTTGTTGTGTTATTGAAATACAACCAACCTTCATTATTCAATGTTTTGAAAACTTTTGAATCGTAGTTATTATTTGTTTTATAATATTTGATTGGGTTTGGTGTGTTAGCGCTATCTACCATAAGGTTCTTTGACCAACCACCAAATTCAATATATTCAGTTGCACTTGCTGGCTCTGGCTTTTCATATTCAGGAATTTCTGGAACGCCTGCATATGTAATACCAGAAACATTCATTGTTGCTTGAACATTTTTGCTATAATTATAAAGACAGAAAATAATGCTTTCAACATTATCAAGGTTATCAAGAGCTTTACCATCAGCACCTAAAAGTTTGAATGATTTATTCAAATTTTGTTGGTTCATTTTATAGCTTGTTTTACCTAAAGATGAAAGTTTAATTCTTCTTGTATAATCGCCATCTTGATATGCTGTTTTAAATCTTGTATAAACTCTGAATTCAAGACTTGTATAAGCACCATTTGGCTCGCCTTTTGTATTTGTTTTTTGAGCATCTGTAAGCCAGAATGACATATACAACTTTTTATCAGTTGCTTTTAAATAATTGGCTCTCATTTCATCAGTAAGAGCAACTTCAAGTGTTGTTGAATACTGATAATCTTCACCATCAGTTACAGATGCTTTTTGCATAACAATAGAATTTTTAGCGCTGTTAAAATCAACCTTCATACCTGATTTTGCACTAGATTTAACAAACTCATTTGTTAAAGCATCTGGCTCATTAAAATAGCCCTCACTTCTTAAATCATTAAGAGTGAGCAATTTTGATGAATCAACCAAATCTTTTGTGAATTTAAGCATATACTGTGGTTCACCTGATAAACCAACAGTTGTAGCGCTTGTGTCACCCGTATTAGACGCAACTGTTGATACAAGGCCCATTGAGCCAACCATTACAGCGATTGCTAAAACGAAACACAACATTTTTTTAGTAGATTTCATTTTTAATGCCTCCTAAAATTTATAAATGAAATATGTGTTTATGGGAACTAAAGATAATTACCCACTTATACATATTGATTATAACAAACAGATTGGTTTTTTTCAACAATTTTTTTATCTTTAATTAAAATACAACGATATGCACAAAAACACATTTTTGTTTTATGCAAAATCAACAATAAAAAAGACCTCTCTTGATGAGAAGTCTTTTAAAAAAGTTATTTGCATAATGGTTTTAATCTTGGCGCTATTATTATTGCCAAAATTGATTTTAAAATGTCTCCAACAACAAATGGCAAAACGCAAGTCATAATTATTGAAACGAACGACTTTGATGTCAAGTCCGCCACTATCATAAAATGAATAGTACCTACTAAATAATTAACAAACATTGCCGCAAAACAACCGAGCATTGTAAACATTCCACTTGATACTGTTTTATTAAGGCATTTTGAAGCAAGACCTACTATTGGCACCATTAAAATATATGAATAAATATAACCACCAGTTGGACCTGCGATTACGCCAACGCCACCGTTCATTCCTGAAAAAACAGGAAGTCCTATAACACCGAGCAAGACAAACAAAAAAACTGAAATTATTGCTCTTTTTTCGCCTAAAATCATTGTTGTTGCCATAACGCCGAATGTTGCAAATGAAAGTGGTACTGCGCCGATTGGCAAAGTTAAAATTGAACAAACGCAACAAAACGCTGCAAAAAGCGCACAAAGCGCCATATCTTTTACACTGAATTTTTTCATAATCTTACACTAACCTCTCCTGATGAAAGATATTCTCTTTCACCATTTTCATATTCTACTAAAAGTCGAGCATTATCATCAATATCAATTGCTTTTGCAGGTGTTTTATTTTCTCCTCGCAAAACAAAAATATCTTTACCAATTATCATAGACTTTTGTTTATAAACATTCATAAAATCGCTTGTTTCAATATTATGATAAATCTCAAAAAAGTTGTTTAAAATATTCGATATCAATAGCGAAACATCAACCTTTTCGTCTGAAATAACCCCTGCGATTTCTCTGATTTCTTCAGGAAAATCGTCTTTTGGCTTTTTAACATTTATACCGATGCCAAGCACGGCGTAACAAAGGCCACCTGTTTCAAAATCAATTGACGCTTCTGTTAAAATTCCACAAACCTTTTTGCCTTTTACAAAAATATCATTTACCCATTTAATCTGCGTTTGATTACCCGTTACAGTTTCAATTGCATTTGCAACAGCAACTGCGGCTGCAGTTGTAATAAACAATGATTTTTGCGCAGAAAATTTTGGTTTTAACAACACACTCATATAAACCCCGCCACTATCAGAAAAGAATTTTCTTCCCATTCTTCCCTTTCCGCCACTTTGCCTTTTTGCGATAACAACTGTGTTTTCACTTTCGCCTTTTTCAGCTAAAATTTTTAGATAATTGTTTGTTGAATCAACATTATCAATTAATAATATTTTGCAATTTTGCTTTAAGTTGTTTTCAATCTGCTTTGCGCAAATTTCACCGTTTTCAAGACAATAACCTTTATTTGTTGTAGCTTTTATTAAATATCCATCATTTTCTAAACTTTTTATTGCCTTCCAAACCGCATTGCGAGAGCAAAACAACTTGTCTGCGAGCGACTGCCCCGAAACGCTTTTGCCTTTTGCATTTATAAGCTCATCAAGCACTTGTTGTTTTATTGTCATCATTCTCACCGATAATAATATATAACAAAAACAGCTGATTGTCAACCATTTATCGTAATTTTAGGTGACAATTAGTATTGACAAATGCGTTTTTTAGCGTTATAATATAGCCGACAAATGAAAAGGGGTGCTGATGCAAATCGGCTGAGATTAAGTTTTAATGCAACTTTAAGCCTATAACCTGATACGGATAATGCCGGCGTAGGAATTTCTAAATATCAAGGAGTTTTAACGCATTCGGTCATGAACGAG
>JAZRPX010000006.1:0-3899 GCA_045649445.1 Acutalibacteraceae bacterium
AGCTGAGCTAGAGAGAATTTTAAACCCTCTCGGAATCGAAGTTGTTTGTGAAAATGATTTGAATATATCAATTCCTGATGTTGATGAAACGGGGGAGACTTTTTCAGAAAATGCTTTTTTAAAAGCAGAGTCTGCTTGCAAGGTTTCAGGTCTTCCTGCTATCGCTGATGATTCAGGCCTTTGTGTTGATGCGCTAGGGGGCGCACCTGGAATTTATTCTGCAAGATATTCAGGAGATGATGCAACTGATGATAAAAATAATGAGTTGCTCATTGAAAATTTAAAAGAAGTAGAATTAAATCAAAGAACTGCAAAATTCTGTTGCGCTATTTCTGTTGTGTTTCCTAATGGTGATGAAGTTAAATGCTATGGTGAATGTAAAGGTTACATTGGCTTTGAACCTTCCGGAGACGGTGGTTTTGGTTATGACCCTTTCTTTTATGTTGGTGATAAATCGTTTGCAGAACTATCAGCAGAAGAAAAAGATAAAATTAGCCATAGAGGTAATGCGTTAAGAGAATTAAAGGTTAAATTAAAGGAGTATTTAGATGATAACAAGTAAACAAAGAGCTTATTTAAGAGGACTTGCTAATAGTTATGAAACTTTGTTTCAGGTTGGAAAAAGCGGTGTTACTGATACGCTTTTAAAACAGGTTGAAGATGCTTTGAAAGCAAGAGAATTAATTAAAATCAACTCTCTTGAAACAACACCAATAGCTCCAAAGGAACTTGCAAACATTATTGCTGAAAAAGTAAAATGTGATGTTGTTCAAGTTGTTGGTAGAAAGATGATTTTTTATAAAAGAAACGAGAAAGACCCAAAAATTGTTTTACCTAAATCTAAAAAGTAAGGTCTGATTTTATGAAAATTGCAGTTTATGGTGGAGCTTTTAATCCTGTTCATTTAGGACACATTGAAATTGTTAGGTATTTAAATGAAAATACTGATTTTGATAGAATTTTAATAATTCCATCAAAGTTTTCTCCACACAAATCAAATAGTGAACTTGTTGAAGATGAGCATAGATTGAATATGTGTAAGCTCGGTTTTGAAAAGTTTGAAAAATGTGAAATTTCGGATATAGAAATTAAGAGAGATAAAATTAGTTATACAATTGATACATTAGTTGAATTAAAAACACTTTATCCTTTTGATGATTTATATTTGGTTTGTGGTTCAGATATGTTTTTGTCATTGCTTAATTGGAGAGAACCAGATGAAATTTTTAAACGAGCATCTGTTTTTGCATTTATAAGAGATAATGAAAGCATTGACAAAATGAATAATCAAAAGAACATTCTCAAAGAAAAAAGTGTAAAAGCAGAAATTTGTAAAATAAGCGTACCACCATTTTCTTCAACGCAAGTTAGAGATGCTATTAAAAAAGGAAAAACATTTGATATGTTTGTTTCTAAAGAGATTTTAACGTATATTTTAGAGAACAATTTGTATAAATAAAGGAATTGCTATGTATTCTGATTATATTGAATATTTAAAAGAGAATTTAAGCGAACACAGATTCATTCATAGTTTAAATGTAGCTGAAAAATGTTTGTATTTAGGAAAAAAATATGATTATGATGAGAAAACAGCATATTTTTGCGGGTTGATACACGATGT
Organism: Acutalibacteraceae bacterium; assembly: GCA_045649445.1. GTDB lineage: Bacteria > Bacillota > Clostridia > Oscillospirales > Acutalibacteraceae > RUG11462. The sequence goes on from JAZRPX010000006.1 coordinate 1,622, forward strand.
TTGTAAAAATGAATCTCGTGAAAATATGTTGCAAATGTTTGATAAGTTTGGTATAATATTAGATAATGTGCAAACACGGGTTGATTTGTTGTGGCATTCAATCGCAGGTGCTTTGTTAGTTAAAGAAAAGTTTAAAGTTGATGATGAGGAAGTTTTAAACGCTATCAAATTTCATACAACAGGAAGAGCTAATATGACAAAGCTTGAAAAAATAGTTTTTCTTGCTGATATCATTTCTGCTGATAGAGAATTTGAAGGAGTTGAAAAATTGCGTGAAATCAGTGAAGAAGATTTGGATTTAGCTGTTTTTTATGCTCTTAAATCAACAATAAACAATCTTGTTAAAAAGAATTCACTAATTCATATAGATACAATCAATGCATATAACGATTTGGCGATGAAGATTTTCGAAAGGAAGTAAATTATGGCGTATAAAAAGTCATCGGATGAATTAAGAAAAAGACCTACTCGCAGAAAAAAAGTAGATAGAACTTTTAAAAATGATGATTTTAGAAACAAAGAATCTGGTAATGAGATTTTTTCACATTCAAAAGATAATTCGTTTGATTTATCAACAATAGGTAATAAAGCAAAGACTAAAAAGTCGAAAAGCATGTTAGTTTTAACAAATACTTTGCTTTCTATTTTGCTTGTTATTTCTACGCTTGTTTTTTCTGTAACATCAATTATTGATTCACATTTCTTTAAAAGTGGAACAATTGATGAACAAGAAAAAGGTGATTTTGAAGATATTATGGTATCACCAAATGCAAACGTAGCGTATTTTCTTGTTTGTGGTGTTGATTTGTCAGAAAATCTTACTGATATAATTATGGTTGTTTGCTACGATTTGGCTAACAATGAAGCCAACATTCTTCAAATTCCAAGAGATACTTATGTTGGTGATGTTCCAAGTGGAAAAATAAATGCTGTTTTTGGTAATCCTCGTGAAGGTGAGTCAAAAATAAAAGCTCTTATTAGATGCATTAACTCTAAATTTGGTCTTCCGATTGTTAACTATGCAACTGTAACAGTAAGAGGTACAGAAAAGGTTATCGATGCTATTGGTGGTCTTGATATTGAGTTAGATAGAGATTTCTATCTTGTTGACGACTCGAGAAAACCTGAAATTAAGAAACAATTCTACAAAGGTAAGAATCATCTTGATGGTCAATGGGCTACTGCTTTGATAAGAAACCGTAAAAATACTGACGGCGGCAGTGATATGGGTAGACTTAAGAATCAGCGTTCTATCTACGCTGCTCTCTTAAAACAATTAACAGAAATTTCATTACCTGAAATGCTTTCAATTGCATCAAGCTGTATGAATGAAGTTTCTACTGATATGCCTGGTGGTATTGCATTAGGATATGCTAAAGAAGTAAATAAACTAAAACTTGATAGTGTAAAAATTATGACTTTGCCTGGGCAAACTGCGACGGTTAATGGTTTGTCTTGCTGGGTTTGTCATAAGCAAGATACTGCTGATATGATTAATGAATTCTTTAGACCTTATGAACAAACCTTGTTAACAATAGATCAAATGGATATTGTTGATTATTCTGAAATTGGTGCTTCATATAATACCGATTATGACCCAATGCTTCATCAAGGTTCATTGCAAGAGTTTCATAATGATTCAACTAAACCAACAGGAACAACACAAGCACAATAAAATGTTAGAGGAGATTTAATGGATACATTTGAAAAGGTAACTATTGCGGTACGAGCATTAGATAGTAAAAAAGCAACTGATATAAAGGTTATTAAAATTGACGACCTTACTATTCTTGGTGATTATTTTATTTTCGCAAATGGTACTTCATCAACTCAAGTGCGTGCGCTTGCAGATGTTGTTGATGAAAAGTTAAGCGAAAATGGCATTGAACCAGGTCATATTGAAGGCAAATCCAGTGGTTGGATTTTGCTTGATTATGGCGATGTTGTTATTCACGTTCTTGGCAGGGCAGAAAGAGAATTTTATTCTCTTGAAAAAATCTGGCAAGATGGTGAGGAAATTGATATTTTAGATATTATTAGCGAATAAAAAAGGAGTTTTTCAGTTGAAGTACGATTTTAAAAAATGTGAAGCAAAATGGCAAAAAATTTGGGATGATAAGAAAACTTTTGAAGCAAAAGAAGATTATACTTTACCTAAATTTTATAGTTTGGTAGAATTTCCATATCCTTCAGGCGCAGGTATGCATGTAGGACATATTAAGGCATATTCTGGACTTGAGGTTTTGTCAAGGAAAAGAAGATTACAAGGTTACAACGT
>JAZRPX010000007.1:0-3833 GCA_045649445.1 Acutalibacteraceae bacterium
CGTTGCGGGAAAAAGTTTTCACGAGTATATGAAAGAAATGGACAAGTCTTTTGCATATAAGCTTTTTGACTTAATAGATGAGCGTGGAATGACCGATGTTGAGTGCTACAAAAAGGCGAATGTTGATAAAAAGACTTTTTCAAAAATCAAGTGCAATCCTGATACATATAGACCTTCAAAGCAGACTGCAGTTGCCTTTGCGATTGCGCTAAAACTTAATTTAGATGAAACACAGGATTTGCTTTCGTCAGCGGGACTTACGCTATCTCGCTCGTTTGCATTTGATAAAATCATACGCTATTTTATTCAAAAAGAGATTTATGATATTTTTGAGATTAACGAAGCGTTATTCGAATTTGACCAACAATTACTTGGAGTGTGAGAAAAATGATAGAATTTATATGTTACCCTAAATGCACCACTTGCCAGAGGGCTAAAAAGTGGCTTGATGATAACGGTGTGGAGTATGAATTAAGAGATATAAAACTCGACAACCCATCGCTTGATGAATTGACTAAATGGTACAATAAAAGCGGTCTGCCGATTAAAAGATTTTTTAATACAAGCGGACTTTTGTATAAATCAATGGAACTAAAAAATAAGTTGCCACACATGAGCGAACAAGAAGCACTAAAACTTCTTTCAACCGATGGAATGTTAGTAAAAAGACCGATTTTAGTCAGCGATGATTTTGTACTTGTAGGATTTAAAGAAGCAGAGTGGAACGAGAAGGTATAAGGAGAATAATTTTATGAAAGGTTCAGAATGTAAATTTGTGAAATACATGGAGGGTGCAGATAAAAGATTTGTGATTCCTGTATATCAAAGAAACTACGACTGGAAAACCGAAAACTGCAAACAGCTTTATGATGATCTTGTAAAAATCATTAAAGGAAATAGAAGAAGCCACTTTTTTGGAAGTTTAGTTTCGGTTTATAATCCTGACGGACATAACGAAGAGTTTTTGGTTATAGATGGTCAACAACGACTTACTACTATTTCTCTTCTAATGCTTGCAATGTATAACCTTTTAGAAAAAGGATTGATTACTGCTCAAACTGCAAATTTAAAACAAAGAATTTTTGAAGAATACCTTGTAGACAAGTGGCAACCAGAAGAAACTAGAATTAAGTTAAAGCCGGTTAAAAATGATCAAAAAGCTTTTGGTAAATTGTTTTCAGAACCATCAGAATATATTAGAGAGTCCAATTTAACTGTTAATTATGATTATTTTTATAGCCGTATTCAAAAACAGGAAATAACAATAGATGAGCTTTATGATGCAATTTGTTGCCTTGAAATTATAAATATTCGTCTTGATGTCAATGATAATCCTCAACTTATTTTTGAAAGCTTAAATTCAACTGGATTGGATTTGAGCGAAGGTGACAAAATTAGAAACTTCATTTTGATGGGGTTGCCTGCAAAAGAACAAGATGACTATTATGAAAATTATTGGAACAAAATTGAAATTAACACAAAATATGAGGTTAGCGCGTTTATACGTGATTATTTAAGTGTTAAGCAGCAGGCGATTCCGCAACAAAAAAGAATATACGCTATTTTTAAAGAATACGTGGAACTTAGTAGTGTTCAAACAGAGCCATTGCTTAAAGATATGTTGAAATATGCAGAGCGATATTCAATACTTTTAAACGGCAAAACAAATAGCAAGGCTTTGAATGCGTGTATACAAAGATTGAATAGATTAGAAACAACAGTAACAAGGCCGTTTTTCCTTGAAGTATTGCGATTGTTTGATGAGGAAAAACTTACGTTGGAACAGGTAACAGAAGTTTTTTTGATTGCAGAAAATTATTTGTTTAGAAGAAGTATTTGCGATTTGCCTACCAACGCATTAAACAAAATATTTTTGTTGTTACATAGAGAAATCGTTCGATATGATGGAACTGATGAAAATTATGTCGAAAAATTCAAATATGCTCTTTTGTCAAAACGAGAAAAAGCTCGTTTTCCTTTAGATGAAGAGTTTGCAACAATGTTTTCAACCCGTCAAATATATCTTATGAATAGCAAGAACAAAATATATATCCTTGAAAGATTAGAGAATTTTGGTACTGCAGAAGACAAAGATGTATATAGTCATTGCGATGAAGGTGTATATTCAATTGAGCATATTATGCCACAACACCTAACTCCTGTTTGGCAAAAAGAATTAGGCGTTGATTTTGAACAAATACATGATGAGTGGTTACATAGAATTGCTAATTTAACATTAACTGCATACAACTCAAAATATAGCAACAGTTCATTTGTTGAAAAGAAAACAATGGAACATGGTTTTGATGATAGTGGCATTCGAATGAATACATGGATCGCTAAAAAAGAAAAATGGACTTTAGTAGAGCTTGAAGAGCGTAGTAGGTATATAATTGATAGAGCTATGAAAATTTGGGCGACTCCTATTACTGAATATAAGCCAGCTGAAAAAGAAATGGATTCATATGCTCTTGATGATGATGTTTCTTTGTTAAGCGGTCGTTTAATTGCTCGATTTAGTTATAAAAATGCTGAACAACCAGTTACCAGTTGGGTTGAAATGTATCAAAAGGTGTTGCAAATTCTTTATGCAGAAGATAAGACAATTATAACAAAACTTGCAGCATCTGATGACGAGGGATTATCATTGCATTTTAGCTTGACTGAAAATGTCTTTTCAAAGTGTGTTGAAATAGGTGATGGGGTTTATGTATGGACAAATACGAATACACAAAGCAAATTGTCGGTGTTAAACAAAATATTTGCTTTGTATGATGTTGACCCGAATGACTTGGTGTTTTTTCTTCGTGACGATAATGAGTCAAATGAAGAAGAAATAGGAACTCGTTATGAGCTTCGTAGAAAGTATTGGGCGTATGCTCTTGATTTTATTAAAGAGGCACACGATGAAGGTGCGTTTAGTAATGTTAATCCTTCAAAAGAAAATTGGATAAATGGCTTTTTTGGAGTAAGTGGTTTTTGCATAGAGTGTATTGCAAATTATGATATGGCGCGAGTAGGAATATACTTGGGAAAATCAGAAAAAACAGAAAACAAAAAAGCATTTGACAAACTATTTGCTAATAAAACAGAAATAGAATCAAAACTTGGCATCGCTTTAGAATGGCTTAGAAATGATGATGTTAAGTCATCAAAGGTTTCAATGATATTAAATGATGTAAGTATAAACAATGAGGCAGATTGGCTTCAAATGGCAAAATTTCATGCTGAATGGAGCAAAAAATTCTATGATGTAATAGTGCCATATTTGATTTGATTTTTACCCTGGTGTGATTTAAATCACACCAGGGTATTTCTTTGCAGCAAGGGTCATAGGGAAATTTTTCTTTGTGTGCATCGGTTGATATAATGCAGTTGTGCTAACGAAAACTTGGTATTTGAATAAAAAAATTATCTAGTACAACTTCGACAGATTGTTAGAACTGTTTGAAATTTGATAAAATTAAACAGCATCAAAACAAAATGTTAAAAGGTTTGTTTGATGGTTTTTAGATAACGAATTTAAAGTCGCCCATCAAGCGACCAAATCAATTTAATAATCTATTACAATGTGGTTGTAAGGTAAACAAAACCTTGCGACCACATTTTTATTTTTAAGGAGAATTTATTATGAAAACGAAAAACAACATTACAGAATTGGTATTTATTTTAGACAGAAGTGGGTCTATGTCAGGCCTTGAAGCCGACACAATAGGTGGATTTAACTCGATGATTGAAAAACAACGAGGCCAAGATGGCGAGTGCATAGTGTCAACTGTGCTTTTTGATAATGTCAGCGATGTTTTGCATGACAGAGTGAAACTTAGCGACAT
>JAZRPX010000008.1:0-1311 GCA_045649445.1 Acutalibacteraceae bacterium
TACGCTTTGAGAATGCCAGTTTGGGCTTTTCATGGACTAGATGATACTGCAGTTTTTCCTAATCATACAATCGAGATGGTTGAAAAGTTAAAAGAGTTTAATCCAAATCTTAAATATAATTTATATGAAGGAGTTGGACACGATTCTTGGAACAAAGCGTTTACAGAAGAAACGCTAAAATGGATATTATCACAACATAAATAAAAAGGGGTTTTAAAATGGATTTTTCTGAAATTGTAGCTTCTCGTCAATCTTGCAGAAATTTTGATGAAACAAGAATGATAGAAGATGAAAAATTGCAAGCGATTTTATCAAATGCAAGGTTTAGCCCGTCTGCTTGTAATGGCCAACCATATTTTCTTACTGTTTGTAAGGGCGAAAAGGCAAAAAAAGTTGCTAAAGCAACAATGGGTATGGGAATGAATAAATTTACAACCTCTGCGCCTGTTCAAATTGTGATTTCCGAAATGCCATATGTTAAAACGGCTGCGCTTGGCGCCAAATTAAAAGGAAATGATTATCGTTCGATTGATATTGGAATAGTTGCGGCTTATATTACTGCTATGGCAACCGAGCTTGGCATTGGCAGTTGCATTTTGGGGTGGCTTGATAATGAAAAAATCAAGGAAATATGTGAAGTTTCAGGTGATGTGCGCCTTGTAATCTCGCTTGGCTATGCTAAGGCAGATGATAAACTTCGAAACAAAATTCGCAAACCATTTGATGAATTAATAAAAATTATTGATTAATATTAAACATACAATAAAAAAACGCCAACTTTTTAAAGTTGGCGTTTTTGTTTTTAGATTTACATTAATTTAAGATAAAGCTCTTTAATTTCTTCAACACTTGTTTCTCTTGGGTTGCCAGGTCTGCAAGCATCATCAAAAGCAGATTGTGATAAGAAATCAAGGTCTTCTTTGTTTACAATTTCTTTCAAGTCTGCAGGAATGCCAACATCAATAGAAAGTTGTTTAACTGCGTCGCAAGCCGCTTTTCTAGCTTCTTCAAGTGTCATTTCATCAACGCCACTAACGCCCATTGCTTTTGCGATATCTCTGTATTTTTCGCCTGTTGCAGGAGCGTTGTATTCCATAACTGTTGGCAAAATAATTGCGTTTGCAACACCGTGAGGAGTGTCATAAACTGCGCCGAGTGGGTGAGCCATAGAATGCACAATACCAAGTCCTACGTTAGAAAATCCCATACCTGCGATGTATTGACCGAGAGCCATACCTGTTCTGCCTTCGTCGTCGTCTTCAACTGCGCCACGAAGTGATTTTGCGATAATTTCGATTGCTTTTAGGTGGA
>JAZRPX010000009.1:0-6179 GCA_045649445.1 Acutalibacteraceae bacterium
AGCCTTAACCATAGCTGCTACTGTCTTGTAGCCTGTCATATACTTACCAGCGCCTTCAGAAACACCTAAAATTACAGGTGAGTTTAATTCCTGAGCTGTAAGAAGAATGGCTTTTGTCCATTCAAGGTTGTTGATGTTGAACTGACCAACAGCATATTTACCAGCTTTAGCTTTGTTCAACATATCTTTTGCTGAAACTAACATTTTATTTGTCCTCCAAATATTATTGATAGGTATATTATAGACTAATTCTTTTAAAAAATCAATGTTTTTAATGCAATTTTTAAAGATTATTACATAAAAAACAAAATCCATCTCAAAAAAGAGATGGATTTGTTTTTTATGCATAAATTATTTTTTTAACTTTGCTGAATTTACCGTAAACATTTTTGCCTGCGCCTTTAACAAATTTTCTAACCTTTACATAGTAAACTTTTGTTGTATCAAGGCCATTTAAAGTTGCTTTAGCAGTTTTTGTGTTAACTGTTTTAGCGCGTTTAAAGTTTTTGTTGCTAGAATATTTAATTTGATAACCGTCAACTGCTTTATCAAACTTATTCAATTTTACAGTTGCTTTTTTACCTTTAACAATGAGTTTGAATGTTGGAACTTTATTGATGTTAGTAAATTTAGCTGTTGCAACATCAGAAAATTCACCTGCTAAATCAAATTCTTCATCTTGATAAAGAGCTTTAACTCTATATGAATATGTTTTGCCTGCTTTTACAGTTTTGTCAACAACACAAGGTCTGTAAGTATCATCATAGTTAAGTGATAAATAGTTAACCTTTTTAAATTCTTCCCAAGCGCCTTTGCCAACTTTTCTTTCAATTACAAATCCACTGATAAAGAATGTTGATGGCTCTCTCCAACTAACACTTAAAGCTTTAGCGTTTTTATAAACAACCTTTACGCCTTTAACCTTTTTAGGTGTGTATTGAATTTTAGCCATTTCTTTGAAAGCAGCTACTTTATCTTCTGCGCGAGTCCAATCAGCAGTTGATTTTTCAGTGATAGCGTAAACATATTTGCCATCAAAAGTTTCGTCAAAAGAAACAGAGTAATCATCAACCTTAGGACAGTTTGTTTCAACAATCTTATGAGCAAAAGTAAGTGTGTAAGATACATGCATATTTATACCTGTCTCTTTAAAAATAGCGTCATAATCACCAGCTTCGGCATTACTTGCTGAGCTTGCATAAATCCAAAAATCAGTTGCAGTATATTTACCAGCAGCTGTTAAACCCTCATTCATCTCATCAACAGAAGCGACTTCGCTATCTTCAACCATAGAATAGTATTTAACGCCATCAATAGTTTCTGTTAAACCTTTTTTGTCAGATTCTTTTGTAAATTCATCAAAAGAGCCGTCATCACCCATAGCTTTTTTAAGAGCAGAAAGTTCTGTTTCACTCAATGTATATTTTAATGTTGCTTTAACAGTACCATCAGCATTGATTTTCATATTTGTTGCAACGGTACAGCTACAAAGCGCAATACACATTACGAGCGCTAAAACAAGAGCGGTTAATTTTTTAAAAGTTTTCATTTTTGTTTTACCTCCAAAATTTGTTGTTTTAATTATACTACCGTTGGTTATATTTGTCAATAGTTTCGATTTTGAAAAAATTAACATATAATAATAAAAAGCGATAAAAGGAGAGTTTTTTATGTGTTCTATTTGTGGAATGATTGATTTTTATAATACGCGCGAAAACAAATTAGAAATAGTAACAAAAATGGGAAAAACAATGAAACATCGCGGAGTAGATGATGATGGTGTTTTTGAGTTTGAACACGGTGTATTTCAGCACAACCGATTGGCAGTAATGGATATAGAAAACGGCAAACAACCAATGAGTGCCATATATAATGGATTTAAATACACAATTTGTTATAATGGTGAGATTTATAATTGCGAAGAACTAAAAAAAGACCTTAATGAAAAAGGTATGAATTTTAAAACCAATTGTGATACAGAGGTTGTTTTGTATACCTATATAATATATGGTGAGGAATGCGCTGAAAAATTAAATGGTATTTTTGCTTTTGCTATATATGATGAGAAAAACGATTTTGTTTATTTAGCGAGAGATAGATTTGGAATAAAACCGTTTTTCTATTCAGTTGTTGATAGCACATTTTATTTTGCAAGTGAGATAAAAGCGCTTTTAAGCGTTGATAAAATCAAACCCGAAATTGATAAAAAAGGCATTTGGCAACTTTTGTTTTTATCACCGATAACACTTGAAGGCGAAACAGTTTTTAAAGATATTTTTGAAATAAAACCTGCCTTTTGCGGAACCTTTTCAAAAAAGGGCTTAAAACTTAAAAAATATTTTGAATTAACGCCAGAAAAGTTAGATATAACACCAAAAGAAGCAGCACAAGAAGTTAAACGATTGCTTTTAGATATAGTAAAACGCCAGGTTATATCAGATGTGCCACTTTGTACATTTTTATCAGGCGGACTCGATTCTTCGGCGCTTTCTGCGCTCGCAAGTTTAGAATATAAACGCCAAGGTAAAATTTTATCAACATACTCTTTTGAATATGAAGATAACAAAAGAAATTTTAAAAGTTCGCTTTTTCAACCTCAAGGTGACGATGAGTTTGCAGTGTATTTAGCCGATTATCTAGGCACAAATCACACTGTTTTAACTGTGCCAACAAAAACCGTTGCCGATTATTTAAAAAGAGCAGTTTTTCATAGAGATTTTCCTGGTCAGGCAGATATTGATTCTTCGCTTTTGTATTTTTGCGAACAAGTTAAGCAAAACCATACAGTTGCAATGAGTGGCGAATGTTCAGATGAGATTTTTGGTGGCTATCCTTGGTTTTATAGAGAAGAAATGCTTTATTCAAACTTCTTTCCGTTTGTTCATGACCCATTTGCGAGAATAAATTTATTTTCAAAACAAAAAACTTATGCAAATGAGGGTTATAACTATTTATCAAGTGTTTATATAAACGATATTGCATCGGTTAAAACGCTTGAAAGTGATAGTAAGGCGAGTAAGACAGCCCGAGTTGCTACGCATTTGTCAGTTAAATATTTTATGACAAATTTGCTTGAGAGAAAAGATAGAATGAGTATGGCGTCATCGCTAGAAGTTAGAGTGCCTTTTGCCGACCATCGCCTTGCACAGTTTGTTTATAATGTTCCTTGGGAGATTAAGTTTGAAAACGGTGTTGAAAAAGTGCTTTTGCGTAACGCTTTGCATGGATTCTTGCCTGAAAAAATCTTGTGGCGCAAAAAATCGCCTTATCCTAAAACTCATAACCCACTTTATGAACGACTTGTCAGCGAAATGTTAGAAAAACGAATTGAATCAGATGATTCTCGTCTTGCACAGCTTTTGGATTTTGATGTTTATAAACAGCTTAAACAAAAAGAAGATATAACCTGGTTTGGCCAACTAATGCAAAAACCACAACTTTTAGCTTGGCTTTTACAACTCGACTACTTCTTAACAGATTATAATTGTAATTTTTAGTTGAAAACAATTTGAAATCGTGATAATATGAAATAAAAATAAGCTGTTTAGGGAGTTGAAAATGAAAAAACTTGTTTGTTTTATATTATCACTTTTTCTTGTTGCTAGCGTGTTGAATTTTGTGGCAATTGCAGAAGAAACAAACCCTTTAGGTGATGTAAATGATAATGGAATTGTTGAAACTAATGATTTGTTGTTAGCAAGAAAAAGAGTAGCAAATCTTATCACAAATTTAGATGTAAATAGAGATAATTTAGATGTTAATACAGATGGTAAGTTAACAGCTATTGATGTTTTAAGCATTCGTCAGCATCTTGTTAAAAAGAAAGTGATTGATACGCCTGATGTTATGTTTATTTCATCTCTTAAAAATTGTTTGAATTTATATGGCAGAGGTCAGTTTGCAGATGATAAAAGGTCTGTTTTGCTTTCTCAAACTGCTAGTGGATTTGAATTCAAAGCTAATTGCAAGGGCAATTTAAAAATCAATTTAGTAACATCTATTCAAGGCAAGTTAAATGTAACGGTTGATGACGATTTTGATAATGCTTTCGAGATAAATGTTAATTCAAGCATTACTAAATATGAAATACCAACGAATCTTACTTATGGCGAACATACTTTTTTAATTCAAAAAGCAACCGAGCATTCAAGAAACGCAAGATATGAAATTACAAGTGTGAATTTTGATGGCAGCCCTTGCAAAGACAAACCAAAAGAGTCTGAAAAACGCATTGAGTTTTACGGTGATTCTATAACAAGCGGCGAGGGAAATTTAGTTAAAAACGGCTCAACTGCGCAAGCGTGGGAAGCGCAAAATGGTTGTAAAACTTATGCATCATTTATTGCTCATTCTTTGGGCGCAGATTATGCGGTGGCATCTTCTGCAGGACACGGGATTTTAGGTGGCTGGAACAATCTTACAAGTAAACTTTCTAACTATTCTGAATATTCGCTTGTTGATGAGAAAACTCCGTGGAGCAGAGCAGATTATGATGCAGATTTAATCGTTATCAATATGGGTACGAATGATAATGTAAGAGATGGCAAAAATTTAGATATTGAAAATTATACTAACGCTTGTAGTGAACTTGTTGAAAAGATGCGAGCAGATAATCCTGATGTAGAGATTTTATGGGTTATCGGTATGATGAAAGTTGAAGATGATATGCCGATAATTTCTGCGCTTAAAGCGTTAGATGAAAAATATGATTACGTTAGATTTCATAAGTTAGAAGCAAAGCAAAGCGGAGGCAATTCGCACCCAACGGTTGAAGAGCATAAGTATCACGCGCAAAAAACGCTTGAAAAAATTAATGAATTTTACCCTGATATGTTTTAATGTGTACATTAATACTTGAAAATCTCAAAATTATGTGATAATATAAAAATACAAAGATAAAACAAATTCAAGGAGTATTTATTTATGAAAAAAATTATTTGTTTGATTTTAAGCGTTGTTATGATGTTTTCTGCTTTAAGCATTAGCGCTTTTGCAGCAGATGTTATAAGATATGGCGATGTAAATGCTGATGGTGTTCTTGATACTGTTGATTTATTAAAGTTAAGACAGAGAGTTGCAAGAGTTATTGGTAATAATGATATCAATAGAACAAATGCAGATATCAATGCCGATGGCTCAATTAACGCGATGGATGTTAACTATCTTCGTCAACATCTTGTAAAGAAAAAATTAATTGTATCTTCAAATGTTTTCCCTATTTCTGCTTTTTCTGAATGTATGAATTTATATGGTAGAGCGCAATGGTCAGAAGATGGCGAATCGGTTATGCTTTCTCAAACTGCAAGTGGTATTGAATTCAGTGCTAACTGTGCAGGAAACATTGAAATCTATGTAAGAACAGATAAAACTTTAAGTTCAACAACAGCGTTGAAATTAAATGTAACTATTGATAAAGATTATGAAAATTCTTATGAAATTGATGTTTTGAAAACAAAACTCGTAGTTGAAGCTAATCTCGAACAAGGTGAGCATACAATTCTTATTCAAAAAGCAACAGAGCATGGTTGTTTTGATATGGTTGAAATCACAGGTGTTTCAATCGGTGGCGAGCTTGGCGCTGCAAAACCTGTTCAATCTGATAAGAGAATTGAATTCTATGGTGACTCGTTAACAGCAGGTTACGGTAACCTTGTAACTCACGGTGGCGCAGGTACTTGGGATTGTCAAAACGGTTGTAAAACTTATGCAACATTTACAGCACAAAAATTAGGTGCAGATTATGCTATCGCTGCTGCATCTGGCCACGGTGTAATGTATGGCTATGGTCAAAAGGTTGGAACTCAAACTCCTGATAAATATTGGGATTACACATTGGTTGGAAACAAAACCCCTTGGGATAGAGCAGCTTATGATGCTGATTTGATTGTTATCAACTTTGGTACAAATGATAATTCAACTGATAATATGTATACCGATGTTAATATCGATAAAGATGAATATAAAGCAAAAGTTAAAACTCTTGTTGAAACAATGAAAGCCGAAAATCCTGATGTTGAGATTTTATGGGTTCTTGGTATGGCTTGGATTTCTGAAGATTCAACTGTTGTCAAAGCAATTAAAGAGGCAGCGGCAGAACTTGATTATTTGAATTTCTACTTTGCTACTGCAAGAACAAATGGTGGTGATGGTCACCCTTCAGTTGCTGACCATAAGTATCA
>JAZRPX010000010.1:0-6425 GCA_045649445.1 Acutalibacteraceae bacterium
CAACAAAGATGCAAGAGCCGACAAACAACTCTTTGTTTACAGCTTGACTCTTGTTAAAGCAGACGGCGAAGTTGTTCCAACCGAGCCTTCACAAGAACCTTCAGAAAAACCTGAAGAATCTTCTTCAACAACTACTACAACTACTACAACGGTTGCCCAAGAAACATATTTCACACCAAGTGATGTTGCAAATATGGATAACTGGATAAAGGGTTGGTGGGATAGTAGCAATGGCAAATTTAACCCAACATATCAAAACAACTCCAGAGTATGTGTAAAAAACAAAGTAGAAGTTACAGAAGGCACAACATATAATTTCGAAATTTCTGGCAAAAACTCAAGCGGACTTAATATAGTACTTCGTTCTTATGATTCAACAGGCGCTTTTAAAAACACAACTATTTTATCATCAGATTTAAAATACACTGTACCAACAGGTATTAAATATGTTTCTGTTACAATGTTTGATAGAACAAATTTGATTAACGACATCACTGCTGGTACAGTTACTGCAAGTATGACAGTTGAAGGAGCTCCTACTGATTTTGTTTCAACAGTTGACGGCGCTTCAATTCGTCTTAACGAAGTAAATGGTATGCGTTTCTACACAACAGTTGATATGGACAAAATCAATAAATTCAACACAGAAAACGAAATAGTTTCATTCGGTACTCTTATCGCACCTGCAGATTTAGTTGATGGCGAACTTACACACGAAATTGACGCTAATAATTATGTTGATGTTAAATACACCGTTTTGGAACTTTGGAACGAAAATGAAATTGTTGGCTCAATTGTAAATGTCAAAGAGAAAAACATTAACAGAGACTTCGTTGCTCGAGGTTATGTTAAAATTGGTGACACTTACTACTATTCTGCAACAACCTGCACTCGTAATTTAGCAGGTGTAGCTGACGCTTACATTGCAGATAAAGACGGCGGTTATGCTGAATTAGATGCAGATACAAAAGCACTTGTTGACACTTGGGCTTCTAAAAATGACTAATCAAAGGAGGCAATTTTAAATGAATTTTGAAACTATTAAAATCGAATTTGAAAAATACGAATCTCTTGATATTATTGCTACATCTTTTGAAGAGCCAACAGAGACTCCAACTCAAGCGACAACACAACATGACCCTTATCAGAACGATAAATGGTAAGAATTGATTGTTAATTTTTTTATACAACTTCAAAAAGCTGCTACTGTTTTGAAGCAGTTTTTTGAAGCCCTTATTTGAAACGGAGACCCAAAAATGAAAAGAATAATTTCTATTATTTTAACTTTAACAATTGTGTTTTCTGCTTTTGCATTGAATATTTCATATGTAAATGCTGAAGAAGAAAACACAACTCAAACATTTTTAGACCGAGTTAAAGAAGATTATGACCTTGTTTGGTCAGATGAGTTTAACGGTGATACTCTTGACACGACAAAGTGGCGGTTTGACGGACAAAACTGCCGTAGAAACTCTGAACTTCAAATTTATGCCGATTCTATGGAAGACGGTAATTTGCAGTTTGATGGCGAGAGTGCTATCATTGTCCCAAAGGTTGAAACGAGAGTAGCGGCTGACGGTTTCAAGAGAAATTACACTTCTGTAGAAATTTCTACTCAATCAAAACATTCTTGGAAATACGGCTATTTTGAAATTCGAGCAAAACAAGCGTGTGGTAAAAACATTGTTCCTGCTATTTGGATGATGGGTTATGATTACCCAACAGGCTCTTGTGACTGGCCATATTCAGGCGAGATTGATATTATGGAGCGTCTTAATAACGATACGACAACTGAATCAACTCTTCACCACGGTGGCGCATATGGGCAGAAGCATCACAAAGCAACAGGTATAGGCACTCAAAGTTACGACCATAAAATAAATGAAGAATTCCATAATTATTGGCTGTATTGGACAGATAAATATTTAATCGCAGGCGTTGATGACGCGATGCATGATATTATTGATATTACAAAGCCAGAACTTGCTCAAGCTTTCAGAACTTTTGAGCATTGGCTTTTGATAAACGTAGCAATGGGTATGTTTGGCAACAAAGTTGATGACTCTCAAGAAGACCAGTGGAAAATGTGGATTGACTATGTCAGAATTTATCAACTTAATGATGATAAATTGTATGACAATTACCAAGCATTTAGTGCCTTAGACTTTAAACACAATGGTATTATACAAGGTTATGGTTCTAACAAAAACGTTTCAAATTTAAATGGCGAATCATCACTTGATTTCACAATCCAAGATGAATTAACCCCTGGTAAATACGATATATATACTGAAATCGGCAACAAAAATATGCTCACCTATATCAATGGTGTTCAAACTAATGAAATCAAAGCAATAGACCATGGTAAAGCGGTTGGTAATCAAGCGTACGTTGGCTCGGTGGATTTGCAAGATAAGAGCAATTTCGACATTACGTTCAAAGCAAAAGATGGCTCTGCGGTAAACGTTCAAAAGTTGATTTTTGTTAAAACTGATGAAAATAAATCAACCCCTGTTGTGGTTAAAGACTCTGGCTTTACTGTTTTTGATTATATTGAAGTAAACACAGAAGATGAATTAAAAGCAGCCTTTACACATTTAAAAGAAAAAGGCACTATAAAACTTCTTAATGATATAACTTTAACTGAAAGAATTTATACCCTCAATGAACCTACTATTGATTTAAATGGCAAAACTTTAACTGTAAATGGCGGTTATTTTGCTATTAGCGATGAAAACAAACCAAATATAATTAAGAATGGTAATGTTATAATCTCTGGTAAGTCAAGCAATTTTGTACATACAAGAGGAAACAACTTTAACGCAAAAGTAAAATGCGAAGATTTGAATATTACCATAAATTCAACTGCATCTAATGGCTATGTGTTTAATCATAATTATGGTGCTATCAATATTGAGGCTAATAATTGTGAGTTTACATTTGGCGAAAAAGTTAGCAGTTCAAGTTCTTACATTATCTCAAGAACTGGCGGAATTTACACTAATTGCACATTTAATTTGAATGGCAAAAAAGCATTTTTAATGAGCAATGGTTCAAACACATCTACTAAAAAATTGTATTTTAATAACTGTGTTGTAAACGATGCTTTGTATTTATTCCATTCAGATAATGCTTTAACACAGTACGTTGATGTTAAAGTTGCTAATACAACATTAAACAATTTAGGCGCACTTACTAACCACACAGAAAACACTCAATTTGTTTCTGTCGCTGATAATGGTGTTCTTAAACAAAACGGTGAAACAGTTGGCGTTTCAGCAGATATGACAGGCAATTTCACTATGGAATGTAATCATAGTTATGTTGATGCAGATTGTGTTACTCCAAAACATTGTGAATATTGTAATTTGAGCGAAGGCAAGGCTCTCGGTCATAATATTGTTACAGATACAACACAAGCAGATTGCGTATATGCGGGTAGTATTAAAACATATTGCGATAAATGTTCTACTGTTTTTAGCGAGAAAGCTATCCCTGTAACAGAGCATAATTATGAGTTTGTTAGCACCACAGAGCCATCTTGCACAAAAGTAGGTTATCATTTATGGGCTTGTTCAGAATGTGGTATGAAACAACAACGCTCATACAACGGCGACGGTGCTGCTGTTTTATATCCTCACACATTTGATGAGTCGAAAACCGTGGTTATAGAGCCAACAAGCTCACTGGGTGGTTATTCTCTAAAATATTGCACAACTTGTCAAACTCAACGCAAAACACTTTACAAATTGTCAATACCTGATAATCGTAGAGAATATACAGTTAATGAATTACAAAACAGCTCAAGACTTATCGGTAGAGCTTACAAAGAGTCAGGCGAAATTGTAATGGCAATGAGTGGCTCTGGTGCAGAGTTTAACATTGTTGCTACTGGCGATGTGAAAGTAAAACTTAACAACGTTGTTCACACAAACAGCACACATTACCTTGGTGTGATGATTGATGATGACTATGAAAACTATAAATTAATTGAAGTTAAATCTGGCGCAAATGAAGTAACTGTTGCTACTAACCTTGATGGCGAGCATAAAATTACACTTTGGCACCCTAATGAATTTAGCTATTCTACTTATCGTTTGCAATCACTCATTTTTAATGGTTCAAAGGGCGAGGCACCTGCCAAAAAACAATACACAATTGATTTTTATGGCGACTCAATAACAGTCGGTCAAGGCAATGTGCCACTCGGCGAAGATGGTTCATACAAACCTTACACTTCAAACGCCTTTGATACTTATGCAGGTGTTGCTTCTCGTAAACTTGGCGCAGACTTTAACATCTGTGCAGCATCTGGCTACGGTTTGGCTTATGGCTTTGGAGAAAACACAAACCCTCCAGGTGGCATAATCTCAAAAATTTATGATTACGCTTCACCAAAAGATAAAGTGTTGTGGGATTATTCAGCATACACCCCTGATTTAGCAGTTGTGTCCCTCGGTCAAAATGACCAGACACACTCTTCTAATGTTGGAGATGTTGATTATAAACAAGCACTGAGAGAAAGAGTTAAGGAAATTATTGATAAAATCCGTACAAATGATTCAAAAATTCCAGTTGTTTTCATTGGTGGAATTATGGGTAGTTTCGGTAACGATTTCATAAACATCAGACGTTCAGTTTCAGAAGTTGCGTCACAATATGGTTATGAAGATGTTTACTTCGAATACTTAATCGGCGACTCAGCAGGAGGTAACTATCACCCATCTGCAGCAGCACACAAATCTTGTGGTGAAACATTAGCACAATTTATTGAAGGTCTTGATTTGCTTAATAAAGATACAAGAGTTGCCGAAACTCTTCTTGATGACTTTGAGGCAACTTCAACCAAACCAAGCCATTACACAACTGCAGCAGAAGTTGTTGAAAGTCCATTTGATGATAATCACGGAAACGTGCTTAAAATTGATGCAACAAAAGAAGCTTCAGGCGTAACATTTAAAACAAAAGATATGCCAAAAGATGCTGTTGGTGTTAAATTTGACCTTCGCATTACTAAAAGTGCCACAATGGGCTTTCTTGTAAAAGATTCATCTGGTGCTACTTTAATGGGTGGATACAGTAATTTTGGCTCGATTGGTGCTGGAAGTTGGAATAACATTGTTGCTAAATTTGATTTAACTAAATTTAGCTCAAGTGATGTTGCTACATTTACAGTTACCACAAACTGGACAAAAGCAGATACAATTTATATTGATAATATTTCATATCTTACTGTTAAATCTGCCCATGTTCCAAAAGAGGGCTTTGACAAAGTTGTTCCACCAACCTGTATTAAAAATGGTTATACCGAGCATCTTTGCGTTGAATGTGGCGAAACATATAAAACTAATATTATTCCTGCAAACGGAACACACACACCAGACACTACAAAAAACAAGGTGGTCAAACCAACTTTAATTGACCAAGGTTATACAATTTACACCTGTAAACTTTGTGAACAGGAATATAACGGTGATTATACTCCAACACTTTTAGATAGTTATTCACTCGGTCTTAACACCCTTGAAGGCGCATCAATTCGACTTAATGATAAAACTGGTTTGCGTTTTTATACCGAAATTGATGAAGATGCAGTGAACGAATTGAGAAACAAGGGTTGCACAGTGGAACTCGGCACACTTATTTCTCCTTATGATTATATTTATAATAAGGAATTAACCTTTGATTTAAATGCAGGCGAGTATGTTGATGTTAAATATAATTCAACAACCTATTATTCAGATGCAAATGGTTTTAATGGTATAGTTGGCTCAATTGTTAACATTAAAGAAAGCACAACTTCTAATCCGAAAAACGGCAATATTTTGAGATATTTCGTTGCTCGTGGTTATGCAAAAATTACCGATGAAAAGGGTAACACTGAAATTGTTTATGCAGATTATTCAAAATCTAATCCTCGTTCACTCGGTTTAGTTGCTTTCCGTTTTAAAGCAGATGTTAACGAGTCGAATGTTGAGGTGTACAACAAATTTGCTGAAAAACTTGACAAGTGGGCATTGGCTTACAAACTCGCACAAGATGCTTTTGAAAGCGATAAATGGTAAGATAGATTGCTAATAATTTTTTTCATACACTTTTTCTTAAAAAGAGCCAACCTCAAATGAGGTTGGCTCTTTGCTTTTTGTTGTATTCGCAATCTGTCTGCCTTCGTGGTTTATGTGGAAATTATTTGTTAGAATTAGTTTTGAAATCGGTACAATTTCATATCCGTCAGCGATAAGTTTCTCGAGTATAATCGGCAACGCCTCTGGTGTATGTTTCGCAGCATTGTGAAAAAGACAAATCGACCCCGGTTGCGCATTATTAACAACTCCGTTTACAATCTTTTCTACTGTATAATCCTCTTTCCAATCTCTACTGTCAACGTCCCATTGAATACAGAACATATTAAGAGAAGAAAGCAC
>JAZRPX010000011.1:0-2477 GCA_045649445.1 Acutalibacteraceae bacterium
ATAACATAGCAAAGATAAAATTGCTATACATTTATTAAATTTTTTAAGGAGAAATATTATGGATTATCAGAACAAAAATCAAAACAACTCACAAAATAAAAATAATCAAAACAAATTTGATAACAAAAACAACCAAAACAAATTCGATAACAAGAAAAACAACGAATTTAACAACAAAAAAGACAGATAGTGAGAAAAAACCTGACTTGGCTTTCCAAGTCAGGTTTTTTAACAATCTTGTCTTTCTGAACGAAACGAAGTGAAGTTGAAGAATCTTTTAAACAGTTTTAGATCCTTCGACTTACGCTCAGGATGACGATACTATAATTTTGCTAATTGTTCATCGATAAGGGCAATTTGAGATTTCATCTCAACTGCTTTTTCTTTTTCTGATTCAACTACATTTGCTGGTGCTTTTGCTAAGAAGCCCTCATTTGAGAGTTTTCTTTCAGTTAACTCTAATTTTTTCATAATTGCTTCTTTTTCTTTATTAAGGCGAGCGCGCTCTGCCTCAAAATCAACCAATTCGCCAAGAGGAATATAAATTGTTGCATCATTTGTTACAATTGAAACTGCGTTTTCAATAGCAAAGTCTTTTGCAACTTGCACTTCAGAGCCACTAGCAAGTTTAGCAATTACTGCGCTAGATGTTTCAAAAACATCTTGTTTTTCTGTTGCAATATAAATTGCAGCTTTTTTAGAAGGTGCAACATTCATTTCACTTCTACGAGTTCTAATTGCTTTTACCGCTGACATAATGCTTTCAAACTGCTCTTCTTCATTTTTGAAGTTGAGTTTTTCATCATATTCAACCCAATCGCTAATCATAATTGATTCGCCATCGTGTGGTAATGATTGCCAGATTTCTTCTGTAATAAATGGCATAAATGGATGAAGAAGTTTCATACAACCACTCATTACATATACCAAAACTGCTTTTGCTGTTTTGGTATCTTCACCGTTTAATCTAATTTTTACGATTTCAATATACCAATCGCAGAAAATATCCCAAATGAAATCATAAAGTTTTTGAACCGCAAGACCTAATTCAAATTTTTCAAGATTATCAGTAACTTCTTTTGATAAATCATTGAATTTTGAAATAATCCATTTATCTTCTACTGCTAAATTTTCAGGAATATAAGGTGCAGGTTCATTTTCATCAAGATTCATTAAGATAAATCTTGCAGCATTCCAGATTTTATTTGCAAAGTTACGAGATGCCTCTACCCTTTCAGGCAAATATCTCATATCATTACCTGGGCTATTACCTGTTGCAAGAGTAAATCTAAGTGCATCAGCGCCATATTTATCAATTTCTTCTAATGGGTCAACACCATTGCCTAAAGATTTAGACATTTTTCTACCTTGTGGGTCACGAACAAGACCGTGAATAAGAACGGTGTTAAATGGTGCTTTGCCCATATGCTCAATACCTGAAAACATCATTCTTACAACCCAGAAGAAAATAATATCATAACCTGTTACAAGGGTTGATGTTGGATAGAAATAATCAAGTTCTTCTGTTTTATCAGGCCAACCGAGAGTTGAGAATGGCCAAAGCGCTGAAGAGAACCATGTATCAAGAGTATCAGGGTCTTGAGTTACATTTTTGCTGCCACATTTTGTACAAGTATCAACATCTGTTTTTGATACGATTACTTCGCCACAATCAGCGCAGTAATAAACAGGGATTCTATGACCCCACCATAATTGACGAGAAATACACCAATCTTTAATGTTTTCAAGCCAATGGAAATAGATTTTATCAAATCTTTCAGGAACAAACTTTGTTTCACCGTTTTTAACTGCCTCAATAGCTGGTTTAGCTAATGGTTCCATTTTAACAAACCATTGTTTTGAAACTCTTGGCTCAACCGTTGTTGAACAACGATAACAAGTTCCAACATTATGAGCGTGTTCCTCAATTTTTACTAAGAAGCCACCTTCTTCAAGGTCTTTAACAATTGCTTTTCTAGCTTCATATCTTTCCATACCTGCATATTTAGGATATTCATCAATAATATGAGCATCATCTGTCATAACATTGATAACAGGAAGATTATGACGAAGACCAACTTCAAAGTCGTTAGGGTCATGTGCAGGGGTGATTTTAACAACACCTGTACCGAAATCAACTGCAACATAATCATCTGCTACAACAGGGATTTCTCTACCCACGAGTGGCAAAGTTACAGTTTTTCCAATAATGTCTTTATATCTTTCATCGTTTGGATTTACCGCAACAGCAGTATCACCAAGCAATGTTTCAGGACGAGTTGTTGCAAGTTCAACATAACCACTACCATCTGTTAGCGGATATCTTAAATGCCAAAAATGACCTGCTTGATCTTCATATTCAACCTCTGCATCAGAAATTGATGTAAGACAATGCGCACACCAGTTGATAATTCGCTCACCACGATAAATGAGACCTTTTTCATAAAGATTTACAAAAACTTCTTTAACCGCTTTAT
>JAZRPX010000012.1:0-4740 GCA_045649445.1 Acutalibacteraceae bacterium
ATGGCTACGATCCGACTTATCAACTGATTCAGCAACACCATAACCATCATTAGGTAATAACATAACTGTGTATTCGCCAATGCCAACGCTACCTCTGTCACCAGAAGTTGTTGATGTAATATCAACAGCGGTGCCTGAACCATAGTCTGCAATATAGTACCAGAAAATCGAAGGTGTTGTTCCACTTGGAGTTTCACCTTTTTTATAAATGCCTACCCAGTCTTTACCTGAACCAGTAGCAGTAACCATAATTGGTTCGCCAACGCCGTATTCAGTTTTGTCTGTTGAAAGGTTGCCTGCTGCACTTGCAGTTGTAAAGCAGAAACATGAAACAAGAACTGCTAAACATAAAAATAAACTTAAAATCTTTTTCATTTTGAATATCTCCTTTATAAAAAGTTATATATATGATACACCACTATTTGTAAAATGTCAAGAGTTTAGACTTTTTCAAGCGCTTGTGCGATATCTTCAATGATGTCATCAGCGGATTCAATGCCGATTGACATTCTGATAAGATCAGGTGAAACGCCACATTCTTTAAGTTGTTCATCAGTTAACTGACGATGTGTTGTACTAGCAGGGTGCAAACAACAAGTTTTGATATCTGCAACGTGAATTTCCATATGGCAAAGATTAAGATTTTCCATCAATTTCTTTGATGCTTCTTTACCACCTTTAACGCCGAATGAAATTACACCTGCTTGACCATTTGGTAAATATTTTTTAGCTAAAGAATGATATTTATTGCTTTCAAGGCCAGGGTAGTTAACCCAAGCGATTTTTTCGTTTTGCTCTAAAAATTTAGCAACCTTCAATGCGTTTTCGCAATGTCTTTGCATTCTAACATGAAGAGTTTGCATATTCATATTAAGAAGAAAAGCGTTGAAAGGACTCATTTGTGAGCCGAGGTCACGCATAAGTTGAGTTCTTGCTTTTGTGATATAAGCTGCTTTGCCGAATGATTCTGTGTAAATGACACCGTGATAAGAGTCATCAGGAGTTGTAAGCCCCTCGAACTTACCACTTTTTTCCCAATCAAAGTTACCACTATCAACAATAACGCCACCTAAAGACACTGCATGGCCATCGAGATATTTACTTGTTGAATGAATAACGATATCTGCGCCAAACTCAAAAGGTCTGCAAAGAATAGGAGTTGGGAATGTGTTATCAACAATAAGTGGAATTTTGTTTTGATGAGCAACCTTTGCAAATTTTTCAATATCTAAAACATCAAGAGAAGGGTTTGTTAAAGTTTCACCAAAGATAAGTTTTGTATTATCTCTAACAAGAGAATTAAGTTCTTCTTCTGAAATGTTAACATCAACAAAAGTTGTTTCAATGCCAAGTTTACGAAGTGTTACTTCAAAAAGGTTAAATGTACCACCATAAACTGCTGCAGTTGAAATGATATGGTCACCTGATGAAGCAATGTTTGTAACAGCGATTAAAGATGCTGCTTGACCTGCCGATGTTACCATTGCGCCAACGCCACCTTCGAGTGCGTTTATCTTGTTTTCAACAGCTTCGTTTGTTGGGTTTGAAAGACGGGTATAAAAATGTCCTCCAATTTTAAGGTCAAAAAGGTCGCCTAATGTATCAACTTTATCGTATTCAAAAGTTGTGCTTTGATAGATTGGTAATTGACCTGCTTGTCCATTTTCAGGGGTGTAACCCGCCTGCACGCATTTTGTATCAATTCTGCTCATTTATATCTCTTCTTTCTTTATTCTTATCATAATATTAGCTGCTTTATAAATATCGCCACAGCCAAGCGTAATAATCAAGTCACCTTTGTTTGCAATTTCGAGCGCTCTTTTTGCGATAGCTTCAAAACTATCAAAGCATTCGCTATCTGGAATTTGGTCACAAAGCATTGATGAATGCATTCCAAGATTATCAGTTTCTCTCGAACCCATAATCTCGGTTAACAAACATTTATCAGGAATTTGCAATACATCAACAAAATCTTGGAACAATAATTTTGTTCTTGAATAAGTAAATGGTTGAAAAACCGCGATTACTTTGTTATAACCCATATTACACGCTGAAGAAAGCGTTACTTCTAACTCTTTTGGGTGATGCGCATAGTCATCAGCGATGGTTATATCTTCATCTTTATACAAAATTTCAAATCTTCTGCCTGCGCCTGTAAAGTTAGGCATTGATTTAGCAATTTGCTCACCGTTTGCGCCTACATAATGACAAGCAGACGCCGCTGCTAGCGAATTTATAATATTATGTTTACCAGGCGCGCTTACTTTGATGTGCGAGATAAACTCGTTCTTATAATAAAAGTCATATTCACCGGCTGTTTTTGTGTGGAAAACTACGTTTTTAGCAGTATAATCATTGTTTTCATCTATACCAAATGTAACAACCTTTGTTTTGGCTTGTTTCATAGCAACCATTGTGTTTTCATCATCGCCGTTAACAATAGCAACCTTTGCCATATCGCAAAATGCAACAAACGATTGTTGCAAACGCTCTAGCGTTTTAAAATATTCCATATGGTCTTCATCAATATTTAAAACAACTGCGATATCAGGTGAAAGGCGTAAAAATGTATCAACATATTCACAGCTCTCGCAAACAAAAATGTCAGACTCACCTGCAAGGCCATAAGAGTTTATAATCGGCAAATTTCCACCAATTACTGCAGATGGCGAAAAGTCATTTTCATAAAGCACTTGAGTTATCATAGAAGTAACCGTTGTTTTACCATGAGTTCCACAAACGCCGATAACATTATTATAATCTCTTGTTAGCGCGCCCAAAGCAAAGGAACGTTCCATAGTTGGAATGTTTTGCTCGTTTGCAAAAACAATTTCAGGGTTTTCTTTAGAAATTGCCGCCGAGTAAATAACAAGGTCAGCGCCGACTACATTTTCTGCCTTATGCCCAATTGTAACTTTAACGCCTTTTTTTATTAACTTTTCAGTTTTGTCTGAAACATTGTTATCAGAGCCAGTAATTTCATAACCCCTTGTAAGCAGAATTTCTGCAATAGGGTACATTCCTGCACCACCGATACCAATCATATGAATTTTTTTAGCATTCTTTAGTAAATTATCAGTAGATTTAAAATCTAACAACGTTTTCCACCGCCAAAATAAACTTAATTACATTCATTATAACTCATTTTTATGAAAAAATAAATAGATATTTTAAATTTTATTTATTTTTGTTGAAATAAATCTAAATATACTATATAATAAACTCATTAAACCGTAGAAAGGTGAAATGATGAGTTTTTTAAAGAAAATCTTAATTATATGTATATGTTTAGCAGTTTGTTTTGTCACAACTGCTTGTGATAATAATGATTATTCTGATGCGCAGATTATGTTTGCAACATCGTCTGACGTTTCAACCTTTGACCCACAGTTAGCAAAAACTGAGGCAGAAATTACTATTGCTTCAAATTCTTTTGAGGGCCTTTTCACAAAAGACAAAAATGGCAAAATTATAAATGGCGCTATTGAAAGTTACAAAATTTCAGAAGGTGGAACAGTTTATAAATTTAAAATAAAAGATAATCTTTTGTGGTCTGATGGTGAAACTCCGCTTACAGCTAAAGATTTTGAATTTGGCATTAAACGAGCAGTTGATAAGCAAACCGATTCTCCTTTTGTACATCTTCTTTATTCAATTAAAAATGCTGAAGATATAAATAAAGGCAAAATGAATATTGATTCATTAGGCATAAGCGCAAACCAAAATGTGCTTACTATTTATTTAGAAAGAGAAGACGATGGTTTTATAGAAACACTCACAAAACCGCTTTGTTTTCCTTGCAACGAACAATTTTTTAATGAAACCGCAGGTAAATATGGTCTTAAAAGTCAATATATAATCTCAAATGGCGCTTTTTCAATTGAATATTATAATAAAGATACAAAAACTGTTGTTATCAAGAGAAGTGAAGATTATACAGGTGAAAATGGCGCTATTGCAAACTCTGTTACTATAGATTATGATGAAGATTATTATGATATTTATACCAATTTTGAATCTAAAAAGATTGATATAGGTGAAATTGATTGTTCTTATCTTTCAAGTCTTGAACCCCTTGGTTATGAGTTAAAACTTTTTTATAACACAAATTATTGTTTGTATATATCAGATGAGTTGGTTTCACAATATGGCAATAAATTAAACAAAGCGTTAACTTATGCGATTGATAATGGCGCTATAGCAAGTAATATTAATGAGCATTATGGCGCTGTAAACGGAATAATTCCTGTTATAGACAGTTTTTATGGCGCAAGTTATAGAAATCAAGTTGGCAATGTTCGGTTAAATCCTTATGATATTAAAAAAAGCGAAGCATTGCTTGGAGATTATGAAG
Organism: Acutalibacteraceae bacterium; assembly: GCA_045649445.1. GTDB lineage: Bacteria > Bacillota > Clostridia > Oscillospirales > Acutalibacteraceae > RUG11462. Next base: position 4,355 of record JAZRPX010000012.1, read on the forward strand.
CAGCAAGTGATGTTTTAAATGGACTTAGCATTTATTATCCTGCTGATGAAGAGCGTCTTGAACTTATTTCAAATTTGATTGCGCAAGGTTGGCAAAAAGAGTTGAATATATTTATCAATTCAGCAGAAGAAACAGAAAGCAATATTTTTTCAAAAATAAAATCGGGCGATATAAAAATCGGCATTATAAAAGTTTCTAGTGAAAATAGCGAAGCGTTAACAAGCTTTAATTCGCTTTATGATTTTAATATCTGCGAAAAAGCGAATGTTACGAATGCAAAAGAATTATATAAAAAAGAGCAGAGTTTGGTAACAGATGGTGTTATTTATCCGCTTTTATCAATTCCAAGCGTGATTTGCCATAGCGAAGATATTGTTGATTTAAGC
>JAZRPX010000013.1:0-3022 GCA_045649445.1 Acutalibacteraceae bacterium
ATTCCCTCCTTATGAATATCACGAGGGTGACAAAATTGTTGGTATCGATGCTGAAATCGCTGCACTTATTGCTGACAAACTCGGTATGGAACTCAAAATTGAAGACGTTGCTTTTGACTCAATCATTCCTGGCGTTCAAGCTGGCAAATATGCAATGGGTATGGCTGGTCTTACAGTAACTGAAGACAGACTTAAAGACGTTAACTTCTCTGACACATACGCTCAAGGCGTTCAAGTTGTTATCGTTAAAGAAGGTTCTGACATTAAAACAATTGATGATGTTAAAGGTAAGAAAATTGGTGTTCAAACATCAACTACTGGTGACATCTATGCAACTGGTGACTACGGCGAAGAAAATATCACAAGATATGACAATGGCGCTGTAGCTGTTCAAGCTCTTGCTTCTGGCAAAGTTGATTGCGTTATCATTGATAACGAACCTGCTAAATCTTATGTAGCTTCTGTTGAAGGTTTAAAAATTCTTGAAACAGAATATGTTACAGAAGATTATGCTATCTGCTTTAACAAAGAAGATACAGAACTTAAAGACAAAGTTAACGCTGCTTTAAAAGAGCTTATCGCTGATGGTTCAGTTCAAAAAATTATTGATAAATATATTTCTGCTAAATAATTTTATTGATAAATAATAAGGGCGGTTTATTTCCGCCCTTTATTTTTGCTAATCAATTGAAAGGAGAAGTTATTTTTGGATTGGTTTTTTGAACTTATAGAAAAAATTAAATTTGTATTTTTAGAAAGCGACAGATACAAACAAATAATTACTGGTTTTACTAATACTTTAAAAATTACTGCCGGCGCTTTAATTTTAGGTATTGTTATTGGTATTATCATTGCCGCTATTCGTACTTCATTTGATAAAAACAAAGAAGCTATGAAACTTCGTGGTGGTTTTGGATATTATATTTTAGCGTTTTTTAATGCTATTTGTAAAATTTACTTAACCATTTTCAGAGGTACACCTATCGTTGTTCAACTTATGATTATGTACTTCGTTGTGTTTGCTAATTCTGATAATGGTGTTTTAGTTGCAATGCTTGCTTTTGGTATTAACTCTGGCGCTTATGTTGCCGAGATTTTTAGAGCAGGTATTATGTCAATTGACCATGGTCAGTTTGAAGCAGGCAGAAGTTTGGGATTTAACTATTTTCAAACTATGCGTTTTATAATTATTCCACAGATGTTTAAAGCAGTTTTACCTACACTTTGTAATGAATTTATTGCGCTTTTAAAAGAAACATCTGTTGCGGGTTATGTTGGTGTTATTGACCTTACAAAAGCGGGTAATATCATTGCGGGCAGAACATTTATTTATTTCATTCCGCTTATTGCCGTTGCGCTTATTTATCTTGTTATGGTTATGATTCTTTCTTGGCTTGTAAGTATACTTGAAAGGAGGTTGCGTAAGAGTGATAGATAATGTTTTGATTAAAACTAAAAACCTTAAAAAACACTATAATGGTGGCGATGTTAAGGCGCTTAATGGTGTTGATTGTGAAATAGGTAAAGGCGAAGTTGTTGTTATTGTAGGACCTTCTGGTTCTGGTAAATCTACACTTTTACGTTCGCTTAACCTTCTTGAAATTCCAACTTCAGGTAGCATTTATTATGACGGAGAAGATATCACTGATAAAAAAGTTAATATCAACACCCATAGAATGAGAATGGGAATGGTTTTCCAACATTTTAATCTCTTCCCTAATATGAATGTTCTTGACAATATGACAAAAGCGCCTATGACTCTTTTGAAAAAGACAAAAGAAGAAGCAGAAAAAAAGGCGCTCGAGCTTTTGGATATCGTTGGTCTTAAAGACAGAGCTGATGCTTATCCTGCTCAACTTTCAGGCGGTCAAAAACAGCGTGTTGCTATTGTTCGTGCGCTTTGTATGAACCCAGAAGTTATGCTTTTTGATGAACCAACAAGCGCGCTTGACCCTGAAATGGTTGGCGAAGTTCTTGACGTTATGAAGCGTCTTGCAAAAGAAGGTATGACAATGGTTGGTGTTACTCACGAGATGGGATTTGCTAAAGAAGTTGCAACAAGAGTTATATTTATGGATGAAGGTAAAATTGTTGAAGAAAATAATCCAAAAGACTTTTTTGAAAACCCACAGAATCCAAGACTTCAAGACTTTTTATCAAAAGTTTTATAAAAATGCATACAAAAAACTCCGAGCTTTAAAACTCGGAGTTTTTTAGTTTGTTTTAATTACATATAATAAGAATACTGTGCGAAATCAGATAAGCCATAAAATGCTAAACCAACAAAAGCGGCATAACAAACAACGCTTAAAACCACACTTACAATAACGCCAACTAATGCGCCAATACCCGCCTTTTTAGCTTTTGCAGGGTTAGAATCATTGCAGCAAATAAAAACTAGCAAACCTGCCAATGGAATTAAAAATCCAAGCCACCACCAGCCAGCGCTTGCTTTTGAATTATTAGCAGTCATAGCTTTCATATTTTTAACTGATGCGCCACAACCTACGCAAACTACAGCTTTATCATCAATTTCCCTTCCACAATTTGAACAAAACATAATTCACACCATTTTTCTATAAAATATTAAAAGTTCCACAAGGCAAAACTTGTGGAACTTTCTTAAAACTAGATAAGTTTATCAGGATTAACTTCATATTTATCAGTAAGAATTTTAATAAAGTCAATCAAAGCGAAAATTCCGCCTAAATAACAGCAGAAAGAAAGAATAATTTTTAAAACACCTTTCTTTGTTTCACCTAACATAAAGTTATGAATACCAAGACCGCCTAAGAAGAAGCAGATTAAAGCGATTGTGATTTTATCTTTACCGTTAAGATAATCACCATTTACGCCACCTTTAATAGCAACGCCACAGCTTAAACATACTTCAGCATTTGCATCAACAGGTTTACCACAGTTAGCACAGAAAGCGTTACCTGTACCTGTTTTAACACCGCATTTTAAGCAGATAGCTTGATTGTCATTCATAGCTTCGCCACAATTTCTACAGAACATATTT
>JAZRPX010000014.1:0-6778 GCA_045649445.1 Acutalibacteraceae bacterium
ACTTTTAGAATGTTTAAAGAGGGAATGAGCGGTTGTAAAACTGTATTTGATGTTCCACCTGCATATTTAAGCATTAAATCAGCCGAAGAATTGAGAAAAGAATTATTATAAATTAAAAACTCCCTTGAATTTTCAAGGGAGTTTTTTGTTATCTTTCTTCTAATGTGAAAATGTGAGTAGAAAAGTCTTTTTGCAACCAATCATAAGTGATTTTCAAACCAACATTCATAATTGTACTACCTGAAAGAGTTGTATCAAGTTCTTTAATATAATACTTTTTATCTTTGTCAAGACCAGTTGGATAAATGAATTTTGGCTCGGAATTTGGTCTGTTAATTCTGGTATAGAAAGTAATAAGAGCTTTTGATTTGTCTTTTGAAACAACATTGAAGCCAAAATAATTTGAATCATATGGATTTTCAAATCTGTATAAATCACCATTCAAAACTAAATCTTGCATTTCTTTATAATCTGCAACTTGATGTTTAACCATTTCTCTATCTTCATCAGTGAAGTTTGATGTATCAAGTTCATAACCATAAGCGCCTAAATGAGCAATATCTGCTCTTGTCTTTTCGCATACAGTTCTTCCTGTTTGATGGTTAGGAACGATAGAAAAATGACAACTCATTGAAGATAATGGATAGCACATTGAAGTTCCGTATTGAATTCTTGTACGCTCTTCAGCATCTGAATCGTCAGATGTCCAAATTTGTGGGAAAAAGTGAAGCATAGCAGGGTCGAATCTTCCACCACCGCCTGCGCAACCTTCAAAGATAATATCAGGATTGCCATTAACAATGCGTTCGCAAATATCATAAAGACCAAGCGCATATCTGTGTGCAAATTCCTTTTGTTGTTCAGGTTTTAAAGCAAATGAGAAAGATTCAGTAACATTTCTGTTGTAATCCCATTTAACATAATCAATTTCATTTTCTGATAAAATCTTGTTAACAGAATTAACGATGTAATCACGAACTTCTTTGCGAGTTAAATCAAGCATATATTGATGTCTTGAATAGCAACGTGGTCTGTTTGGTGTTCCAATTGCCCAATCAGGATGTGCTATGAATAAATCGGAATTTTCACTTACCATTTCTGGTTCAAACCAAAGACCAAATTTCATTCCACATTTATGAACATGGTCGATAATTGTTTTTAATCCGCCTTCAAGTTTTTTCTCGTTAACAACCCAATCTCCAAGTCCTGATCTATCGTCATCTCTAACGCCGAACCAACCATCATCAAGTACAAAGGTGTCAATACCTGTTCCTTTAACAGCAGAAGCAATGTCCATCAACTTTTGGTTATCAAAATTCATGTATGTACCTTCCCAGTTGTTAATAACAATTGGTCTTGGTTTTTTAACAAAGCAAGGGTTGATAAGATGTTCTCTGTAAGCATCGTGATATGCTCTTGACATTCCACCGATACCTTCATTTGAATATGAAATAACAACTTCAGGAGTTTCAAGAATTTCGTCAGCGTTTAAATTCCAAGTAAAGTCAAAATCGTTGATACCACCAGTAACAAGAGTTCTGCCGTGGCTTGTACCTTCAACTTTTAAAGCATAAGAAGATGAGTAAACAAGGTTAAAACCGTAAGCTTCACCAAAGTTTTCTGTTGTTTCAGGAGATAAAACAGCAACAAATGGATTAAGAGTTGCAGATGAAGTTGTACGTTTTGAATCAATAGAAACAACGCCGTGGTGCATTGGAATTTTTTCGATTTGGCGTTCTCTTGCCCAACCGCCGTAAAGAGATAAAACCTGATAATTATTTTTAGGCAAATTCATAGTGAATGAAAAAGCACGAGTAAGTTTAATTGCTTTGTCAGAGTTGTTTTTATAAACAATTCTGCGAGTAATTACATTTGCATCTTCATAAACTGTGTAATGCAAATCAGCGCACAAATTTGTAATTTTATCTTTCAAATGAACAACGAGAGTTTGTTTACCTTCAAGACAAGGCATACCATTAATCATAGGTTTTTCATCTAAAATTTCGTGTGAATCATAAAGCAACTCACAAAGTCTATCACCAAGTGGATTTTCAACATTAACACATGGCTCTCTATAATCACCAGTGCCATAAAAAGCGATTTCAGGCATATAGTCACTATAGAAATTGTCATCTAAACCTGGAATGGTAGCTCTACAAGAGTTTGAACCAGCATTTCTTGTGTATGAAATATCATCGTGTGCAATTTTACTTCCGAAATATAAATGTTCGGCAACATTATTTTCGTTAATTTTAAAAGCGTAAGTGTAATTTTTACCATCTAGAAAAAACGTTTTTGTTTTTTCAATAAATTTAATACTCATTTCAATACCTCATTTAAATTTCAAAATCAAGACAACTTCTTACAGCGGTAAAAGGTCTAACTTTTTCGTTAGCAACTTTCATATGAAGAGGATGAGTTGAATAATATTTCAAAGCATCTTCATTTTCAAAAGTAGAATCAAGCATTAAATCCACAGTTGAACTATCAAGCTTTTCTCCTTGAACTTTAATATCAATAAGACCTTCGATTTCGCCTTTTAGCCCTTCTAATCCTTCTTTGATTTCTCTAATAATTTTTGTTTTTTCATCAGATGAGAATTCATCTTTTAAGTTCCACAAAATTATATGTTTTACCATAATTAACTCCTTTATATTTTTTTAAATGATTTTATCATATTTTTTTAAATGATTTTATCATATTTTTAAAAAAATGTAAAGAATTTTTCTAAAATAATAAATATTGGTCAAATATAATAAAAATTAATGCAAAATACACAAAAAAATCAATATATATTGCTTAAAACTTTGCTTGACAACACAGTATATTGTATGTTAAAATCAATATATATTATTTATAGAATTTTTACGACTGACGGATGAGCGGATTTAACCGCAAAGGAGTAAAAATTCCTAGGGAAATTTGTCGACCGTCTGGGCAGTCTTATCTTCACTGTATAGGACTGTCTATTTTTATTTTTTGGAGGTTTTTAATCATGAAAAAAGTTGCGGTTATTATGGGTTCTGATAGTGATTTACCTATCGTTGAAAAAGCTATTAACACTTTAAAAAAATATGATGTGCCAACAGAGGTTCATGTTTTTTCTGCACATCGTACACCTGAAGCTTCAAAAGAGTTTGCAGAAAATGCGATTAAAAATGATTTTGGTGCAATTATTGCAGCGGCAGGTAAAGCAGCTCATTTAGCAGGTGCTATTGCTGCTAATACAACATTACCTGTGATTGGTATTCCTGTTAAATCATCAACTCTTGATGGTCTTGACGCACTTTTATCAACAGTTCAAATGCCAAGCGGTATGCCGGTTGCTACAGTTGCAATTGATGGCGCAGAAAACGCAGCTTTACTTGCTATTCAAATCTTGGCTGTAACAGATAAAGACTTATCTGATAAATTAATAACTGCTAGGGAAGAAAATAAAAAAGCAGTTTTAGAGAAAAACGAAAAAATTTATAATCAATTCAAATAAATCATTTCCTTAGGAGGACAAATTTTAGATGGGCGGTTTTTTTGGAGTAACAAGTAAGTATGATGCAATTGAAGATGTGTTCTTTGGAACTGACTATCATTCGCATCTTGGTACTCGAAGAGCAGGTATTGCTTGTTTTGACGAAGAATTAGGTCTTCAAAGAGAGATTCATAATATTGAAAATTCTCCGTTTAGAACAAAGTTCGATAAAACATTTGATGAAATGAAGGGGAATTCGGCAATCGGTTGTATAAGCGATTACGATCCACAACCTTTGCTTATTCATTCTAACTTGGGCAAATATGCGATTTGCGTTATCGGTGCAATTAATAATGCTGATGAACTTATCAAACAATATCTTTCGTTTAGCGGTGGCCATTTTGGCGCTATGATGACAGGTGGTCGTGATAATTTAACAGAGTTAGTTGCAGCGCTTATTAACCAAAAAACTGATTTTGTTGATGGTATCAAATTTGCGCAGAATGAAATCGATGGCACTGCTTCAATTCTTATTCTTCGTGATGGTGGCTCAATTATCGCGGCTCGTGATAAATTAGGCAGATTGCCAATTGCTATTGGTAAGAGCGAAAACGGTTATTGCGTTTCTTTTGAGTCTTTTGCTTATAAAAAGCTTGGTTATGAAGATGAAAAAGAATTAGGTCCAGGTGAAATTGTTGAAATTACTTCAAATAGTATGACTCAACTTCAAAAGCCAGGTAAAAAAATGAAAATTTGTTCATTCCTTTGGAGTTACTATGGTTATTCAACTTCTACTTATGAAGGTAAGAATGTTGAGATTATGAGATATATCAATGGTAAAATAATGGCTGAAAAAGATAAAAAAGATGGAACTTTGGATGGCATTGATTTTATCGGTGGTGTTCCTGATTCCGGAACCCCTCATGCTATTGGATTTGCAAATGAATGTGGAATTCCTTTTGCTCGTGCTTTTATTAAATACACACCTACTTGGGCAAGAAGTTTTACTCCTTCCCGTCAATCTGAAAGAGTAAAAGTTGCAAAAATGAAACAAATCCCAGTCCACGAACTTATTCAGGACAAGAATTTGCTTTTTGTTGATGACTCAATTGTTCGTGGTACGCAACTTAAGGGTACTGTAGATTTTCTTTATGAACACGGTGCAAAATCTGTGCATATGCGTTCGGCTTGTCCGCCTGTAATGTACAATTGCAGATATTTAAATTTCTCAAGATCTAATGATGAAATGGAACTTATAACTCGCAGAGTAATTGTTGAACTTGAGGGAGAACAAGGTTTGGATTATATTGATGAATATAGTGATTCAAACACAGAAAGAGGTAAGAATTTAAGAAAGAAAATTGCTGAAAAGTTTAATTTTGCTTCTCTTGAATTTCAAACAATGCAAGGTATTGTTGATGCAATTGGTCTTGATGAAAGCCAGTTGTGCACATACTGTTGGAATGGTAAAGGTTAAAAAGGAGATAAATTATGAAGAGTTTTAGTGAAAGTTATAAAGAAGCAGGCGTTGATATTACTGCTGGTTACAAAGCAGTTGAATTAATGAAACAACACATTGCAAAAACACTAACTGCAGGCGCTTTGTCTGACATTGGTGGATTCGGTGGTTTGTTTGAACTTGATTTGACTGGTATTAACAAACCTGTATTAGTTAGTGGTACTGATGGTGTTGGTACAAAACTTAAGATGGCATTTTTAATGGATAAGCATGACACTGTTGGTATTGACTGTGTTGCTATGTGTGTTAACGATATTATTTGTTGTGGTGCTAAACCATTGTTTTTCCTTGACTATGTAGCAGTTGGTAAAAATGTTCCTGAAAGAGTTGCCAACATCGTTTCAGGTATTGCTGAAGGTTGTGTTCAATCAGGTGCTGCGCTTATTGGTGGTGAAACTGCAGAGATGCCAGGATTTTATCCTGTTGATGAATATGATTTAGCAGGTTTTTCTGTTGGCGTTGTTGATAAAGATAAAATTCTTAATAATAAAACAATCAAAAAAGGCGATGTTATTATAGGTCTTGCTTCAAGTGGTGTTCATTCAAATGGTTTTTCACTTGTTAGAAAAGTATTTGACGTTGAAAACGCTGATATCAAAACTCCAAGAGAAGAACTTGGTGGAAAATCAATTGGTGAGACTTTGTTAACACCAACTAAAATCTATGTTAAATCTATGACTGCTCTCTTTGAAGAAGTAACAGTAAAAGCTGTTTCTCACATCACTGGTGGTGGCTTCTATGAAAACATTCCAAGAAGTTTACCTGATGGTTTTACTGCTAAAATCAATAAGAGCGCTTTGAAAATTTTGCCAATTTTTGATTTGATTGCTAAAGAAGGCAACATTCCAGAGCGTGATATGTTCAACACATTTAATATGGGTGTTGGTATGAGCATTGTTGTTGATAAAGATGATGTAGAAAAATCACTTGAAATTCTCAAAGCTAATGGCGAAGACGCTTATGTTATCGGCGAAATTGATGAGTCAGATGAGAGAGTGGTAATATGCTAAAAAATATAGTAGTTTTAGTTTCGGGTGGTGGAACTAATTTACAAGCGCTTATAGATGCTCAAAATTCAGGTCTTATTAAAAACGGTAAGATTTCTCTTGTAATCTCTTCAAAAGAGGGCGCTTATGCATTGGAAAGAGCAAAAAATAATGGTATTGATACTGTTGTTTTGCCAAGAAAAGATTATTCTGATAATAAGTCTTACAGCGAAGCTTTGCTTGAAATTTTAGATAGAGCTAATGCAGATTTAATAGTTTATGCTGGTTTTATGACTATTCTTGATGAATGTGTTTGTAAAAAGTACGAAAATAAGATGATGAATGTTCATCCAGCGCTTATTCCATCATTTTGTGGAAAGGGCTTTTATGGATTACATGTTCATGAGGCGGCATTAGAATCTGGTGTTAAAGTAACTGGTGCAACTGTTCATTTTGTAACTGCAGTATGTGATGGTGGACCAATTATTTTGCAAAAGGCAGTAGAAATTGAAAACAATGATACACCGGAAACTTTACAAAAAAGAGTAATGGAACAAGCAGAATGGAAGATATTGCCTCAAGCAGTTTCTTTGTTCTGTGAAGACAGAATTACAATTAAAAACAATAAAGCTTATATTGATTTATAAAGGAGAAATAATATGAAGCCAATTGATATTTATGAAGAATTACAAAATAACGATTATCCAGGTAGGGGAATAGTTATTGGTAAATCTGAAGATGGAAAAAACGCTGTAAGTCGGAGGCCAAGCGGTCTTAGGAAGACAAGCTTTATAGTCAACTCCTTGG
>JAZRPX010000015.1:0-5396 GCA_045649445.1 Acutalibacteraceae bacterium
CTTTTGTTTCCATAGTTTCAACAGGCGCAAGTCTTTCACTATAGCAATTGATTGCTCGTTTTACAGGCCAATTGAAAGACATAGAAACAGAAATTTCTTTACCTCTTTCATCGGTTATAATAGCAATTTCGTCATTAATTGTATATTCTCCTTTGTCTGCGATAGATTTTAAAGTGTAGCTACCGAGCAAGTTAAAAGGAATAAATATTTTGTGAGTAAAAGGACCTTCAGGAACAGTGCCTATATATTCGCCTGCTCGAAGAACATCTCCAATCTTTGCAGTAGGGGTGAATTCCCATTTCTTTTCTGCATTAAGGCCGTCTGCATAAACGCCTCTTTCAAGAAACCAACCTGCTTGTTCAGCCAAAACAGGTAGTGGATTTTGAAGACCGTCATAAATTTGACCTAAAAGACCAGGCCCTAATTGTGCCGAGAGCATCTCGCCTGTGAAATCAACATCATCGCCACATTTTATGCCATCAGTCATTTCATAAACTTGTATTTGAGCAATGTCATCTTTTATACGGATAACTTCGCTTTTGAGTTTTGTATTATCAACGTTAACATAGCAAATTTCATTCATTGAAACGCTATCTTCAAATCTAACTGACAAAAGGTTGCCGTTAACGCTGACAACTTTACCTTTGTTTCTGGTCATTGAATAACCTCCGTTTTATCTTCACTCATAATTGAGTCATATATTTTTCTGTATGCTATTTCTCCGCGTTGTGAATCAAATTTTCTCATGCGTTCTATAAGTTTTAGTTTTAGTGCATAATAAAACACAAACTCTTCTGAAAAAGTATCCATTGGTCTTAATGATTCTAAAAACGCAAGACGCCAATTGTTAAGAAACTTTTCTGCTTCCATCGGACTTTCAAACTCAATAGCAGTTCTAGCTGCTTGTAAAATTGCGGTAGGGAAAGATTGAGTTTGAATATCAGAAGAAATATTCATTTTTTCTGCTCTTAATTTTTCAAGCGCCAAACGAAGATTTCGTTCTCCCTCATTCCATTTTGTCACAAGCAATGAAGATGATTTTTCATAATCCTTTGGTGGGATAAGAGTAGTTTTTTTAAGTTCATTCAAAGATTTTTTGCTTAAAAATCTACTGCATAATTCGAAAAACTGTTCTTCGTTTATAGAAATTGGCGAGTTTTCACTTAATCCGTCAAGAGAAGGCAGCTGAGAAATCAGATAATACTCTGCCATAATTATTCCGCCTCTTTCAATAATGCAGTGATTTTAGGACTAAGATAGTTTGAAAGCATATCAACAACTGCATCTTTAGAAAAGTCATAATAAGCGCCATCGTTATTTGAAGAAATTCTAAATCCGCCATCAAAATTATCGTTAGCTTTTAAAGTAACACCGATTTTTGTTTTTTCTTTGAATTCTGCAATAAGAGTTTTTTCAAAATTTTCAAGGTCATTACTGTTTAAGATAACAGATATATTGTCTGCTTCGGGTTTTGCCGCCCAACCTTCAACAACTTTAACAATAAGTTGAGTTAACTCATCTTTAGAATAAACAGTTGAAACCTTTTCTGAAACAATAGCGTTAATTTCTTTTGCAACACTTTCTCTAAAAGTGATAAGAAGATTGCGACCTGCCTGACGCAAAGCGTCTTCACCTGATTTTACAACTCTTTCATTTTCTGCTTTAGCATCAGCAATCATTTTTTCAGCTTTTGCTTTAGCGTCAGAAATGATTTTTTCCGCTTCGTCTTTTGCAGATTCAAGAATTGTATCGGCTTGTGTTTTAGCAGCTTCAACACCATCTTTTTTAATCTGGTCAATAAGTTCTTGAAGTTGAATTTCCATTAAACATTCTCCTTTTATACCTATAACTTTATTTTTAACTTTTTTCTAAAAATTACAAAAAGGAACCAACATTCCTCTTCAGACAGCTGGTTCCTTAAAGTTATTTACTTTTATACATTATATTATTATATAGCAAATTTGTCAAGAATTTTCTTGATTTTAACGATTGAAATTGATGCGTTTTATTTCAAACAAAATTTTTATTGACACATAAAAATAAAAAGATTATACTTTTAGATATAATCAAAAAAAGAAAGATGAGTGAAAAATGTACGGACTTGGTACAATTATCAATGTTGTTGCAATTATAATCGGTGGTCTTCTTGGCTTGGCATTCGGCAGATTTATAAAAGATAATCATCGCGATACATTGTGTAAAGCGTGTGGGCTTTCGGTTATATTTATCGGCGCTGCAGGAACATTTAAGGGAATGTTTAGCGTTGTTGAAGGCAAAATTGCTTACGGTGGAGATTTTTTAATTATCGGTTGTCTTTGTCTTGGTGGACTTGTAGGTGAGTTAATTGATATAGAAGGCGGATTTGAAAGATTTGGCGCTTGGTTAAAAAAGAAAACTCATAGCACAAAAGACGTAAAATTTATTGAAGGTTTTTTAACTGCAACATTTACAGTTTGCATAGGTGCAATGGCAATCGTCGGCTCAATAAATGATGGAATATATGGCGATGTTACAATTTTAGTAACAAAGTCTATTCTTGACTTTGTTATTCTTATGGTTTTGTCAGCGTCTCTCGGCAAAGGCGCGATTTTTTCGGCAATTCCTGTTGCAATTTTGCAAGGTGGCGTAACAGCTCTTTCATTGTTTATTAAACCGATTATGACAGAAACTGCGCTTTTATATCTTTCAGTTGTCGGCAATATTTTAATCTTCTGTGTTGGTATAAATCTTGTGTTTGGCAAAAAGATAAAAGTTGCTAACTTATTACCAGCAATTATTCTCGCAGTTGCCTGTGCATTTCTTCCAATAAAGTTTATATGAAACAAAAAGCACACCTTTTGATAGACAGTTTTTACAAAATCGAATTTATTTGGTATGATTTATTAAAATCCAATGTGTTTTGAACGGGTTTCACAAAAAATTCAAGAGTTTAGTCTTAAAAGGAAAAATAGTTGCAAAAATTGAAAATAATATGATTTTATGGCAAAAAAGTTAGTGTTTTTTATTGATTTTTGTAAAAAAATATTGTATTATGACTATAACTTATAAATTCAAAGGAGAAAACTAATGAGCAAAAGTATTAAAGACATCTTAAAGATGATTGAAGAGAATGACATTAAAATGGTTGACTTTAAAATGGTTGACATCAATGGTGTTTATCGTCATGTAACCATTCCTGCAGGTAACTTCTCTGAAGACACAATGAAAAGTGGTATCGGTTTCGATGCTTCTAACTATGGCTATGCAGTTGTAGAAAAAAGTGATATGGTGTTTATTCCAGACCCTGATACAGCTGTTATTGACCCATTCTGCGAAATCCCAACATTGTCTATGACAGGTAACGCAATGATTATTGCTTCGCCTGAAAACAAACCACTTCCACAATACCCAAGAAACATTGTTCGTGCTGCTATTGATTATATGAAAGAGTTAGGCATCGCAGATACAATGTACATCTTGCCTGAATTTGAGTTTTATCTTTTCGACCAAGTAGGTTGGGAAGTAAGCGGTAGAGAAATCAGCGCAATGGTTGATGCTCAACAATCATTCTGGAACAGTGCAACTGAAGGTCTTGGCGTTGTTGTTCCAAAGCAAAAGAATTATCATATTGCAAAACCATTTGATACTTCTTATGAATGCAGAAGTGAAATGTGTATGCATATGAAAGATGCAGGCATTGAAATTAACTATCATCACCCAGAAGTTGCTGCATCTGGTCAGTTTGAAATTGAGCCACAATTAGGCGAAATGGTACATATGGCTGATGCTACAATGATGATTAAATATATCATTCATAACACAGCGCTTAAATATGGTAAAACTGCTACATTTATGCCAAAACCTGTTTATGGTGAAGCAGGTAATGGTATGCATGTTCATATGTTGTTAATGAAAGATGGTAAACCAGTATTCTCTGATGATAATGGTTATTCTAACCTTTCTGAAACTGCTCATTACTTTATGGGTGGTCTTTTGAAACATATCGCATCACTTTGTGCTTTAACAAACCCAAGTACAAACTCATTCAAGCGTTTAGTACCTGGCTTTGAAGCACCTGTAACTGTTGGTTATGCAACATCAAACCGTAGCGCAGTTATTCGTATTCCAGCTTATGCAAAATCACCTGAAAAACGTAGATTTGAGCTTCGTAACCCTGATGCTACTTGTAACCCATATTTCTGCTATGCAGCAATCCTTATGGCTGGTCTTGATGGTATCAAAAATAAAATTGACCCACATGAAAATGGTTGGGGTCCATATGATGTAAACCTTTATCATTTGCCAGAAGAAGAAAAAGCAAAACTTCAAGGTTTGCCAACATCATTAGATGAAGCTCTTGATGCTTTAGAAAAAGATCATGATTACTTAACAGAAGCTGGCGTATTCCCAGAAGAACTTCTTAAAAACTTTATCAAAAACAAACGTGAAGAGGTTAGTGAATTATCAAAAATTCCTCACCCAGCAGAATTTGATAAATACTTCAATTTATAAAAACAAAAAAGTGTTCCGTTTTGGAACACTTTTTTTATTGCGCTAGTTCTTTTAATTCGTTTGAAGAATATTTATAAATTTTATCGCAGAAATGACAAGCAACTTCGGTTGTTTCTTGCTCATCTGAAAGACGTAAAAGTTCATCTTTACCAATGCTTTTTAAAACCTTATTTGTTCGTTCTTTTGAGCAATCACATTTGTATGTTATTTCGTTTTCTTCTAAAACTTCAACTTCAAATTCTGATAGAGCTTTTTTAACAATTTCTAAAATTGTATCTCCGCTTGAAAGCATAGAAGTAACACTTGGCAAATTTTTAAGCCCTTTTTCAATAAGGTCGGCAGTATCATCGCCGGCAGCAGGGAGCATTTGAATAATAAATCCACCTGCAGCATTTATAGTTAAATTAGGGTTTATAAGAACGCCTAAAGCACAAACTGTAGGAATTTGTTCTGATTCAACATAGTAAGCCGCAATATCTTCTGCAATTTCACCTGAAACAAGTTCAATAGCGCCGTTGTATGGCATATCAAGGCCAATGTCTTTTGAAACATAAAGCGTACCTTTACCAATAGCGCTGCCAACATCAAGTTTACCTTTGTATTTTTCTTTTGTCTCAACCAAAGGATTTATAACATAACCTTTAGGGTTGCCTTGATTGTCACTAACAGCAACCAATCCCTTTGCTTCGCCGTCACAGTCAATTTTAACAGTGATTGAACTGTTTTGCCCTTTTAAAACACAACCCATCATAGAAGTTGCAGTTAAAAGTCGACCTAAAGCCGCAGACATAATAGGCGAAGTTTTGTGATAATCACTCGCCGCTTGAACAATAGCAGTAGTATCAGCACAAACTGCACTTACAAGACCGTCAGAAGTTATACATCTAATAATTTTACCCATAATT
>JAZRPX010000016.1:0-3860 GCA_045649445.1 Acutalibacteraceae bacterium
TAAAAAAATTCAAGACTGTTTTTGTGTAAATTTTATATAAAACGTAAGTTTTTTTGTAAAGAATAACAATAGAAAAGTTTTTGTGAATTTGTTATAATATAAGCAAATGAAAATGATAGGAGTTTTATTATGAAAAAAAGAATTTTATCATTAATTTTATCTATCGTTTTATGCTTTGGTGTTTTGTTTGTATCACCTATAAGCGTTTTTGCTAATGTAAGAGGAGATATAAATGGTGATAACACTATTGATACAAGGGATTTGCTCGTGTTAAGAAAATATGTAGCTAATCTTGTTGAATTAACTGATGAGCAATTAAGCAATGCTGATTGTGATGGAGATTCGAAAGTTGATATCAATGATGTTTTAACTTTGAGAAAATATCTTGTTAAATCTGGTGAGATTTATAAAGACCCAAGTTGGACAACTCTTCGTGACTGGGAAACAGATTCTCTTGATGCTGTGCCAAGTAAAGTTACTATAATGCCTGCTACTCCTACAGTTGTTTCTGAATTAGATGGCTATGGTAATAAAAAAGTTCTAAATAGTAAAAGAGCACTTGTTATGAAAGCAAATGGCGTTTATTATCAAGATAATGTTCAAGGTTCAAATCCAACTTGTGCTTATAATATAACAACAAATGCTCCAATGAGAGTTCAATTAATAGCAAATAATAAAGATACTATTTTGCAAAATGCAACAAATTTAAGAGTTTCAATGAAGTATAAACAAAATAAAAATGAACTTTCTGTTGTTTATATTGGTTTCTCTTTTACAGGTGTAACAAACTTTTATTACACTCGTTTAACACTAGAAAGTTATAAAGATTTTAATTATTTCTATTTTGTTGGTAAAGATTATTATAAGGTTGACACAAAAGGTTCACGCAGAACATTTTTAGAAGGCGAAAATGTTGAGAAAATCACTTTAACAAAAGAAGATATTCCAAAACTTAAATATATTTGTTTCTGGATGGAATCTGATAAAGGTACAGCCGGTGAGCCGTTCTATATAGATGATATAGAGTATTTTGAGGGTGCAAATGGCTATGATTCTTCAGCCGAAGATGCAGCATTACCACAACCACAAGCTCCTGTTAATGATGGAAAGAAAAAATATATAGCAATTTCATTTGATGATGGTCCGCAAACTTATTCTCCAACAGGCGTTCATTTTATGGATTATTATATGGATGTTGCTAAAGAATATGGTGCTAAATTCTCATATTTTGTTGGTGCAGGCGCGCTTGATGATAGTGATATTCCAACGCTAAAACGAGCAGTGGCTGAAGGCCATTCTCTTGAAAATCATACAATCGGTCATAATCGCCTTTCAAAACTTTCTGCTCAAGAGGGTGCAGCAAAAATAACTGAAGTTGATGATTGGCTTTATAAAAATGTAGGTGTTAAAACTAAATATATTAGACCTCCATATCTTGACACAGGCGCAGAAGCGTATGACGCAATGGAACTTGCAGGTATGAAAGCCGCTTTTGGCGGTCCTTGCCCGCAGGATTATAACAACCCATCTGTTGATTATAAAGTATTGTATTATAAGAAACATTTGTATGATGGTGTTATTTCTCTTAACCATGAGCATTATATTGACAATGTTGAAACAATCAGACAATTGCTTGAATACTTTACTGCTTGTGGATATGAGTTTGTAACAATTGATGAATTGTTTGAAATTAAAGGTATAACTCCAACTTTGGGTAAAGTATATTATAATGTTAATGATTAAGGTGTGTTTTAGTGAGTTTTAAAAAACTTCAAATAGAAGATAAACAAAAATACGAAGCTTTTTTTAAAAACAACGATAGAATGGGCTGTGAATATACTTTTGCTTGTAATTTTATTTGGCAAGATGTATTCCACGCTTCGTTTGATGTAATTAATGGCGCTTATGTTTCGAAAACAGCAAGAGAAAATGAAAGTGTTTATAATTTTCCGATAGGCGAAGAAAAAGATATTATAAGCGCTATGAATTATATTCTAGAGTTAGAAAAAGATAAAACAGTATTTCGTGGTATTCTTAAACAACATATAGACTTTATAAACGAGAATTTTCCTGGAAAATTCTCGTTTTCGTCAAATCGCAATGAATTTGATTATGTTTATTTATCAGAAAAATTAATTAATCTTTCAGGTAAAAAATATCAAGCAAAAAGAAATCTTATCAATCGTTTTTGTGATAATTCCGAGTGGGTTTATGAAGAAATATCAAGAGATAATGTGAATGAGTGTATTGCGCTTAACCTTAAATGGAGTGATGAGCGAGATGCTTCGAATATAGAAATTCGCAAAGAGCTAGGCGCTGCTAATACTGCTCTTTCTCATTTTGAAGAGTTAGGATTAATAGGTGGCCTTATAAGACTTAATGGCAAAGTTATTGCTTATAGTATAGGTGAAAAATTAACTGATGACACCTTTGTAATTCATTTTGAAAAAGCAGATGATAGCATAAAAGGCGCTTATCAAATTATCAATAATGAGTTTGCTAAACGCAATTGTAAAGAATATAAATATATAAATAGAGAAGAAGATAATGGCGAAGAAGGGCTTCGCAAAGCAAAATTATCTTATAAACCTGAAATGTTAATTGAAAAATTCGAGGCGAGAATAAATGCTTAGTAAAGTGCTTGAAAAACAAAAATGCGCAGAGTGTAAAATCTGTTGCGAATTTGATAAAGCAGATGAATGGGAAATCCCAGTTATAAATGAAAAATTAAAGAAAAAACTTGATGAACAAAATGTAAAAACATTTTGTGTTAATGGCTGTTATAAATATGACCTTGAGTTTGAAGGAGAAGAAATAAAGAATTGTCCGTTTCATAGCAAAGATACAGGGTGCATTTTAGATGATGAAAATAAGCCGTTTGATTGCAAAATTTGGCCACTTCGAGTTATGAATAAGAACGGTAAAAAAGTCCTTGCAATTGCAAAACTTTGTCCAAATTTTAAAAATGATAAAACTGATTTGTTGAAATTTATAGATGAAGAATTAGAAGGGATAATAAGAGAATATATTTCAAAAAATCCGTATTTGATAAATGATTTTAAATCGGATTATGAAGTTTTAAAGGAGTTGTAATGAAGATTTTAAGAATAATAATTTTTGTTTTAAGCGCAGGACTGTTTTTGTGGCTTTTAGGACCACTTTACAAAACAGTTGTACATATAGGAATGATTTATCCAATGCCGTTTTTGATTGCGTTTATGTATTTTTCTGTGCGTCCTGATGTGCTAAAAATGCTTTTTGAAAAACAAAAAGTGATTATGAGTATTTTAAGTGGTTTAGTAGCGCTTGGAGTAATAGTTGTAACAGTTTTTGTTGGTATTATGATAAAGCATTCATATGAAAAGCCAAGAGAAAACTCAACTGTTGTAATTTTAGGTTGTCAGGTAATAGGTGAGCGCCCAAGCTTAATGCTTTATGATAGAATGAATACTGCGCTTGAATACATAAATCAAAACCCTGAATGTGATATCGTTGTTTCAGGTGGTCAAGGGCCTGGTGAAAAGATAAGTGAAGCCAAAGCAATGAAAACGTATCTTTTAAAAAAGGGAATAGATGAGAAAAGAATTTTTGTTGAAGATAAATCGCGTAATACAGATGAGAATATAACTTTTTCATCAAAAATTATTAAAGATAATGACTTGAATGAAAACATTGCCGTTGCAACAGATGGATTTCATCAGTTTAGAGCATCGGTTTTCGCTAAAGAAAACGGGTTGAGTTCAACTGCGATTTCTTGTAAAACAAGGTGGTATTTCTCGGCTTCTTATTATTCAAGAGAAGTTTTGGCAATTATTAAAATGTTGTTATTAAAAATTTTATAAAAAAATAAATTTTTTTCA
>JAZRPX010000017.1:0-7688 GCA_045649445.1 Acutalibacteraceae bacterium
CTTGTATAAAAGGCAAAGAGGAAAGTAGATATTTAGTTATCGGAGTTTTAAGAGAAGATGAAAAAACCAAGTAGATTAAGTTTTAGTACTAAAAGGCCGAGCATAAGACGAAAAAAAAGATCAGTAGATTCTAATATAAGTGCTGAAAATTATCAAAAAAAATATAGCAAAATGTCAAAGATTAATCAGGTTGGCAAACATAAAACACGCTTTAAAAAAGTGTTGTTTATTGCGCTTTGCGTTTTGCTTGCAATTATTCTTTTGGTGTCATCAGTTTTCGCAATTCTTTATTTTAGTGGTAAAAGTCAGTTTAAATGGAAAGAGCAAGAGATTAGCATTCCTGCAGATGAACTTTTGCAATCTAATGGTAATGTTGTTAAAAACAATGGTGTGACTTATGCTTTAGATGAAGATATCACAACGATTTTATGCATCGGTGTTGATAAAGATGATAAAGTTCAAAGTAAAACTGATAAAATCGGTTCGGCAGGTCAAGCAGATGCGTTGTTTTTAGCGTGTATTGATACAAAAGAAAATAAATATACAATTTTGTCAATCAATCGTGATTCTATGGTTGATGTTGATGTTTATTCAACAAATGGTAATTTCACAAGTGTTAAAAAGATGCAAGCGTGTTTATCTTATGCATATGGCAATGGCAAAGAAACAAGCTGTGAAAACACTTCTAAATCCATTTCAAGATTGCTTTATAATATTCCTATTGATTCATATTTTTCAATAAATAAAGCGTGTATTCCACTTCTTAATGATATTATTTGTGGTGTTGAAGTTCCTGTTTATGATAGTGAAGGTAATACTACCGGAGAATTTACTTATCTTGAGGGAATGGAAGCATATGATTACATTCATTATAGAGATATATCAAAAATAGATTCAAATGCAACCCGTCTTAAAAGACAAGTTAGTTATATAAAAGCATTTGCTGCAAAGGTAATAGAGCAAACAAAATACAAATTAAGTACACCACTTGAACTTTTTGAAACAGTTTCGATTTATTCAACAACAGACCTTAATGCTTCTAAAATAACTTATCTTACAACCAATGTTTTCTCAAATAGAAAAGATATAAAAATTGATTTTAAAAGCGTACCAGGAAAAGTTGTTGAAGGAAAAAATGGTTTTGCTGAATATATAGTTGATAATGATGCGCTTATGCAGGTTGTTCTTGATATTTTTTATGATGAAGTTAAAGAAAACCCAACAAATCAAACACAAAAATAAAGCGAGAATCCTTTTAAATGAAAATTCAACTTTCAGACCATTTTACTTATAAAAAATTATTAAAATTTACCTTGCCATCAATTGCGATGATGGTTTTCACATCAATTTATGGTGTTGTTGATGGATTTTTTGTTTCAAACTATGTTGGTAAAGATTCGTTTGTTGCGATAAATCTAATAATGCCGTTTTTGATAATTTTAGGAACAATTGGTTTTGTTTTTGGCACAGGTGGTACTGCGCTGATAGGCAAAACGTTAGGTGAAGGCGATAAAGACAAGGCAAATCGTCTTTTTTCACTCTTTGTTTATACATCAATTATTATTGGTATAGTAATAGCCGTTGTTGGCATTGTTAATTTAAGAACTGTATCTTCTTTGTTAGGCGCAAAGGGTGAGGTTTTAGATTTAGGTGTAATTTATGGAACAATAATTTTGATGGCGCTTCCGTTTTTTATGCTGCAAATCGAATTCCAATCATTCTTTATAGTTGCGCAAAAACCGAATTTAGGGCTTGTATCAACTCTTTTTTCAGGCATTACAAATATGGTTTTAGATGCATTGTTAGTTGCGGTTTTTGAGTTTGGAATTGTAGGCGCCGCGCTTGCAACTGCAATTTCTCAAGCAATGGGTGGCATAATACCACTTGTTTATTTTTCTTGTAAAAATTCAAGTCTTTTAAAAATAACAAAATGCAAATTTGATGGTAGAGCAATATTGAAAGCAAGTACAAACGGCGCTTCAGAATTTATGTCTAATATATCAATGTCTATTATTGGTATGCTTTATAACTTTCAATTGCTTAAATACGCTGGTGAAAATGGCGTTGCGGCTTATGGCGTTTTGATGTATGTAAACTTTGTGTTTATATCGTTATTTATAGGTTATTCTGTAGGAAGCGCACCTATAATAAGTTATAATTATGGCTCGCAGAATAATAATGAAATGAAAAATATTTTAAAAAAGAGTTTAACTATTATAAGTGTCTTGTCAGTAGCTATGCTTATATTTGGATATTCACTTGCAAAGCCATTAAGTTTAATTTTCGTTGGTTATGATGAAAATTTGTTAGCGTTAACAATAAGAGCATTTGGTTTTTTCTCATTCTCATTTTTGTTTGCAGGCCTTGCAATTTTCGGCTCATCATTTTTCACAGCGCTTAACAATGGTGTTGTTTCTGCAATAATATCTTTTATGAGAACTTTAGTTTTTCAAATTCTAGCAGTAATGATTTTACCATTGATTTTTGGTGTTGATGGAATATGGTGTTCAGTTGTAGTAGCTGAATTTATGGCAGTTGCCGTAACAGTTATTTTTATTATAACAAAAAGAAAAAAATATAATTATTAAGGAGTTTTTTAATTATGAAAAAAATAATTTCAATGTTGTTAGTATTAATTTTGTGTCTTGCTTGCTTTAGTTCTTGTGCTAAACTTGGATATACAAGCCCTTCAACCGGTAATATTGCTAATAGCGAATATTATGAATATGGCGAAGATGAGTATGAATATGAAGATGAGTATGAATATGAAACAGAACCAGTTCAAACTCAAGCGGCAACTCAAAGCGCTGATATTGACAAATCAGTTATCACAAATGTAAAAATGACAGTGAAAGATTATGGTGAAATAAAGCTCGAACTTTATAATAATGAAGCGCCTATTACAGTTGCAAACTTTGTAAAATTAGTTGAAGATGGCTTTTATAATGGGCTCACATTCCATAGAATCATTAGAGGATTTATGATTCAAGGTGGTGATCCACTCGGCAATGGTACAGGTGGTTCAGAAGAAGAAATCAAAGGCGAGTTTTCTGCTAATGGCGTTGAAAATAATATCTCTCATGTAAGAGGTGTAATTTCAATGGCTCGTTCAAGTATGATGGATAGCGCTTCATCTCAATTCTTTATTTGCGATGCCGATTCAACTTTCTTAGATGGTCAATACGCCGCTTTTGGTAGTGTAACTAAAGGTATGGATGTTGTTGACAAAATCGCAGCAGAAGCAATTCCTATTGATGATAACGGAACAATTCCAACAGAAAATCAACCGGTAATTGAAAAAATTGAAGTTGTAAAATAAAAAAATTAAACTAAAAGAGCAGTTTTTTAAACTGCTCTTTTTTTGATGCTAATATTAAGTTTTATTTAACATATACTTTTAAAAAGGGAGTTTTACAAATTCTTAACAAAAAGCAAAAAGTTTTAACACAAACTTAACCAAAATATGATTATGTTTTTTACATTAGAATTTTAAAATGAAGTTGCACTAAAAAGAGTGCAAAAGAATTTATTTTGAAAGGAAAAAAATATGAAAACAATTAAAAAATTATTAGCGTTAGTATTAATCGCAACAATCGCAACTAGTTTTGTAGGTTGCGCAAAAGAAACAGAAGGTAAACAAACAAAAGGAGAAATTACAGTAATTTCAAGAGAAGATGGTTCAGGAACAAGAGGAGCTTTTGTAGAACTTTTCGGCATTGAAGAAAAAGATGCAAATGGTGAAAAACACGATTACACAACAAATTTAGCAGAAATCACAAATTCAACAGCAGTTATGATGACAACAGTAGCAGGAAACAAATATTCAATTGGTTATATTTCGTTAGGTTCATTAAATGATACTGTTAAAGCGTTGAAAATTGATGGTTTTTATCCAAATGCAGAAAATGTAGAAAATGGAAACTATAAAATAGTGCGCCCATTTAATATAGCAACTAAAAAAGATGGAATTAGCAAGGTTGCAGAAGATTTTATCAAGTTTATTTTAAGCGCAGATGGTCAAAAAATTGTAACTGAAGAAAAATATATCAGTGTAACAAATAACGAAAGTTATAAGACATCAAACTTATCAGGAAAAATAACAATAAGTGGTTCATCATCTGTAACACCTGTTATGGAAAAATTAAAAGAAGCATATTGTGGATTAAATAAAAATGTGAAGATTGAACTTCAACAATCTGATTCATCAACAGGTATGACAGATGCAATTAACGGAGTTTCTGATATCGGTATGGCTTCTAGAGAATTAAAAGATGAAGAGTTAACACAATTAAATTCAATCGTTATCGCAAAGGATGGCATAGCAGTTGTAGTAAATAACGAAAATAGCTTTGATGGTTTGAGTTCAGAGCAAATCAAACAAATCTTCAAAGGCGAAATAATTGATTGGTCAGATTTATTATAAAATCAGGAGTGAATATGAATAAAATCAAAGAAAATTTAATGAAATATGTGTTTTTATTAACAGCGTGTATCTCAATAATTTCAGTGCTTTTAATATGCATATTTCTGTTTGGCACAGGCATTCCTGCAATAAACAAAATAGGTGCTTTTGAATTTTTGTTCGGCAACGAATGGCGACCAAGCAGTGATGTTTATGGCATATTTCCAATGATTATTAGCAGTATTTATGTAACTGCCGGTGCAATAATCATAGGTGTACCAATAGGTCTGTTGTGCGCCGTGTTTATGACCTTTTTCTGCCCAAAACCTCTTTATAAGGTAATAAAACCGGCTGTAAACTTATTAGCAGGCATACCATCAATTGTTTATGGATTTTTTGGACTTGTTGTAATTGTTCCAATAATTCAAAACATATTTGGAGGTAGTGGAAAAGGTTTGCTAACTGCGTCAATTCTTTTAGGCATTATGATTCTGCCAACAATCGTAAATGTAGCAGAAAGCTCCTTGAAAGCCGCGCCAAAAAACTATTATGAAGGCGCTTTAGCGCTTGGAGCAACTCACGAGCGAAGCGTGTTCAAAGTAGTTATGCCGGCTGCAAAATCAGGCATATTAGCAGGCGTGATTTTAGGCGTAGGCAGAAGTATAGGCGAAACAATGGCCGTTATGATGATTGCAGGAAACCAACCTGTTATTGCATCAAAATTAACAAGTGGAATAAGAACCTTAACTGCTAATATTGCTCTTGAAATGGGTTATGCAACAGGTCTTCATAAGGAAGCATTAATAGCAACAGCAGTAGTTCTTTTTACATTCATTCTTATCATAAATATCTGCTTTTCCTTAATTAAAAAGAAAGGTTAAAAAATGGAATATATCAACAAATTATCTATAAAACAAAAACTTATTAACTATAAAAAGCACCCATTTTCTGCGCTTATGTGCGTGTTAGTTTGGTTGTCAGCAGCAATAACTATGTTTGCGCTATTGTTTATAGTTGCATATATCTTGATTAAAGGCATACCAAATCTAAAATGGGAACTTTTTGAGTTTAATTACACAAGTGAAAATGTTTCAATGATGCCTGCAATTATCAATACAATAACTATGGTTGTTTTAACTCTTGCAATAGCAGTGCCAACGGGCGTGTTTTCGGCAATATATCTTGTTGAATATTCAAAACGAGGTAATAAATTAGTATCTGCAATACGTCTAACAACAGAAACGTTGCAGGGCATACCGTCAATAGTATTTGGACTTTTTGGTTATTTGTTTTTTAACATAACACTAGGTTGGCGTTATTCAATTCTATCAGGCGCAATAACGCTCTCGCTTATGGTGTTGCCGCTTATTATAAGAACAACAGAAGAAGCGTTGATAGCGGTGCCAGATTCATATAGAGAAGGAAGTTTTGGATTAGGCGCAGGGCGTTTGCGAACAATTTTTAAAGTAGTTTTGCCAAGTGCAGTACCAGGAATATTAGCGGGAATAATTTTGGCAGTAGGCAGAATAGTTGGTGAAACAGCAGCGCTTATTTATACATCAGGAACAGTAACAGGCGTTCCAAATTCTGTTATGAGTTCAGGCAGAACTCTCTCGGTGCATATGTATGCGCTCTTAAGCGAGGGATTATATACAAACCAAGCATATGCAACAGCAGTTGTTTTAATGGCGATGGTGTTAATAATAAATTGGATGTCAAATAAAATGGCAAAGAAACTAACAAAAGGAGGAAAATAAATGAGCAAAATAGAAGTAAAAAATCTTGATCTTTATTATGGTGATTTCAAAGCGTTAAAAAATATAAATCTTGAACTAGAGCAAAACAAAATAACTGCATTTATCGGTCCATCAGGTTGTGGTAAATCAACATTGCTTAAAAGTTTAAATAGAATGAATGATTTGATTGAAGATTGTAAAATCACAGGAAAAATCACTCTTGATGGCAAAGATATCTACGGAAATTTTGATGTTAATGAACTTCGTAAAAGAGTTGGAATGGTGTTTCAAAAGCCGAATCCATTTCCAATGAGCGTTTATGATAATATAGCATTTGGCCCTAGAACGCATGGAATTAAATCAAAACAAAAATTAGATGAAATTGTTGAAAGGTCATTAAAACAAGCGGCGATTTGGGATGAAATGAAAGATAGACTATATAAAAACGCTCTTGAATTTTCGGGTGGCCAACAACAACGAATTTGCATTGCTCGAGCATTAGCAGTTGAACCAGAAGTTTTGCTAATGGATGAGCCAACAAGCGCGCTTGACCCGATTTCAACATCAAAAATAGAAGATTTAGTGTTAGAATTAAAAAAGAAATACACAATTATAATGGTAACTCATAATATGCAACAAGCAGTAAGAGTAGCCGATAAAACAGCATTCTTTTTGCTTGGCGAAGTAATTGAATATGATGATACAGAAAAGATGTTCTCTTATCCAAAAGACAAAAGAACACAGGATTATATAACAGGGAGGTTTGGTTAAAATGCGTAACCGTTTTGATAGACAACTAGAGCAATTGCATGATGAAATGATAAAAATGTGTGCAATGTGCGAGTGTGTTATTTCAAAAGCCGCAAAATGTCTTGAAAAAAAAGAAGAAAAACTTATTGAAGAAATATTTGAAATTGATAAACAAATAGACCAAATGGAGCGTGAAATTGAAAATTTGTGTATGCGTTTGCTTTTGCAACAACAACCCGTAGCAGGAGATTTACGAACAGTTTCATCGGCACTTAAAATGATTTCTGATATGGAAAGAGTAGGCGACCAAGCATCAGATATAGCCGAAATTTTAAAACACATCGAAACAGTAGATGTAAAATCAAAACTGCATATAAACGATATGGCAAAAGCAACAATAAAAATGGTAAGTGATAGCACAATGTCTTTTGTTAATAATGATTTAGATAGCGCAAGACAAGTTGTAGAAGATGATGATATCGTTGATGATTTGTTTATAAAGGTGAAGCAAGAAATAACAGAATTATTAAGAACAGGGGAGCAAAGCGGAGAATTTTGTCTTGATTTATTAATGATAGCGAAGTATTTTGAACGAATCGGCGACCATGCAACAAACATTGCCGAATGGGTAATCTATTCAATAATAGGAAAGCATAAATAAATATCCACCCGCATAGCGGGTGGTTTTTCATTTTCGGGCAAAGCCCTAATATTACAAGCGACGCACAATTGCGTTTTGAATTGACCTGCCAGACATGCATTTGTTACTTGCTACCCATAAATGGGTTGATTCAACTGCT
>JAZRPX010000018.1:0-15684 GCA_045649445.1 Acutalibacteraceae bacterium
CCAGGGATGTTTTTCATATCAGGATGACCTTGCAACAAAGCACCCTTGTGTCTTAATGTTTTAATTTCACTTTCAGGGAAAAATCCTTTTAAAGCAAGTGCTGCATACAATGCAGGCGCAGCATGACCTTTAGAAAGAACAAGTCTATCTCTGCCCGGATTTTTTGGGTTTTTTGGGTCAACATTCATCTCGTTTGTATAAAGCCAAGTAAGTACATCAGCTATTGACAATGAGCCACCTGGATGACCTGCTTTTGCACAATAAGTTCCTTCGATAACGCCCATACGAACTTTTGTTGCAAAAATTTCGAGTTCATTTTTTGTTTTGAAATCCATTTTTTTCTCCTTTTTCCACTTAATAAAAGTGGGAAATTTCAAATTATATTTAAACAGTTTAACTGTTTTATACTATAACACAACTTGTTTGAAATTGCAAACTATAAATTTATAATGTAATCCACAAATTCAGCAAATCCACCATCTGCGGCATCTTTATCTGTGATAAAATCTGCAAAACTTTTTAAATCATCAGGTGAATCATTAACAAAAGCACCTATTCCTGCAGCTTTTATCATCTCTAAATCATTATAATAATTTCCGATTACACACACGTTAGAATGAGGAATTTCTAACATATCAGCCATTTTCAAAATAGCAGTACCTTTGTCAGTATATGTAGTTGAAAACTCCATAAATTTACGATGAGTATCCATCAATCTTAAATCTTCAGGACAATTTTCTCTTGCAAAAATTCTAACTTTTTCAATTTCTTCTTCATCTGCTTCAAATAAAACTTTTTGCCATTTTAAGTCTTTAACATCTTCAAATTTAGCATCAATATAATCAACTTTTTCATATATTAGATGTTCTACTGTGACATTATTAACTTTCAAACAAAAAATATTTCTATCTGAATAAACTTCAACACCTACATCTGGGAATTTTTGAATTAAAAGTTTCAAAAGTTCTTTAGAACTTTCAGGCAAATCAACAGATAAAATAGTTTTATCTTTATAAAAATCATAAAAAGTATGCCCACCATTAACAATCAATGGGCAATTAAAATCAATTGCCTTTGAAATAAATTCAGTAGTATTTATCCCCCTACCAGTACATACAGTAAACTTACCGCCTAATTCTTCAAATCTTTTTATAGCATCTAAATTTTCTTGCGGAATAAAGTTTTGATTTTTATATAAAGTGCCATCTAAATCTGTTACTAAAAGATAATCTTCAAGTGGTTTCATTTTTGTCTCTTTCTAAACTTTTCAAGTTGTTTAATAAAATAATCAGGTAATTCGCTTTCAAATTCTAAATACTGACCATTAGGATGAATAAATCCAATCTTACGAGCGTGCAAACACTGCCCTTCAAAATCTTTTGTTGTATCTTTTAAGCCATAAACATCATCATTAAAAACAGGTTTATTAAGATGTGCCATATGAACTCTTATTTGATGAGTTCTTCCTGTTTCTAATTTAAGTTTAATATAGGTGTGTTTATCAAAACGCTCTAACACAGTATAATGTGTAACCGCGTTTTTTGAGTTTTTTTGAGTAATAGCCATTTGTTTCCGCTTTATTGGATGTCTGCCAATAGGAGCATCAACAGTGCCACTTTCTTCTTTAAAAACGCCACAACAAATAGCTTCATATTCCCTTGTAAACGAATGCTCTTTTATCTGTTCAGCTAAAAAATTATGAGCATTATCATTTTTTGCAACTATTAACAATCCACTTGTGTTTTTATCAATCCTATGAACAATGCCTGGTCTTATAACGCCATTTATACCAGACAAACTATCCCCACAGTGAAAAAGCAAAGCATTAACAAGCGTTCCGCTATAATTGCCCGGAGCCGGATGAACAACCATACCTTTAGGTTTATTAACAACCAACAAATCGTTATCTTCGTAAACAATATCTAACTTAATGTTTTCTGGTTCTGCTTTATCAGAAATTGGATCAGGAATACAAACTCTAATCTCATCGTTTTTCTTTAGTTTATAACTTTTTGAAACTGAAACACCATTAACTAAAATATCGCCTTTTTCAATCAACAATCCAATTGCATTTCTGCTTAAATCGTCAATATTGTCAGCAATGAATTTATCTATTCTTTGAGTTGTTTCATCTAAAAATACTAATGAAATATTATCCATTCTTTTTTTCCTTAAACATATCAATTAAAAGATATAAAATCCATAAAGCGCATCCAACAACAACACAACAATCGGCAAAATTAAATGATGGGAATTCAAAAAATCCAAATGTAATAAAATCTATAACCTCGCCTGTTGTAACTCTATCAATCATATTTCCAATTCCACCAGAAATAATCAGCATAACTATATAAGACAAAAACTTTTCATTACATTTCAAACTCAAAAAGTAAATAATGCCAACTATCAAAAACAAAACAGTTGCGCTCATAAAAACCCATCTATTATCATCTAATATACCAAAAGCAGCGCCATCGTTATACAAAAATTGAAAATCAAAAAGATATGGTATAACTGTGATTCTTTCATTTTTAGGCATATAGAGATAAGCTAACTTTTTTGTAACAAAATCTAACATCACAAAAAATACGCACATAATTGTTGCGAAATATTTATGTTTATATTTTCTAAAATGCAAAATTACACCCCTGATTATTGTTGATATTCAAAAAATGTTCCTTGAGATTCATCTTCTTCCTCTTCTTCGATTTCATCAACTAATTGAACTTCTTCTTGAAATTCAACAGTTTCTATCTTTTCAGGAACAAAAGTCTCATCTGCAATAACTTCGTTAAATTCATCGTTTGAAATATCTTCGTTAGCGATAGAATCTAAAATCAATTCAGAATCAGAAACATTATTTAAAATATCTAATTGTTTCATACAACTTTCAATAGAAGCATCTCTAAAAGCTAAAATTTCTTTCTTAAGTCTTTCATACACTTGCTTTTGAACATTTATTTTTTTATCAGTTTCATTTCTTAAAACAATAGCGTCGTTTTCTGCTTCTGCAATAATAGCATCACTTTTTTCCTTTGCAGCCATTAAAAACTCTTCGCTTTTTTTCTTTGTTTCTTCATATATATAATCGGCTTTTTTATGAGCTTCATTAATTAATTCAGTAGCTTTTTCTTCGGTTGCAAAAATCAAATCTTTTGCTTTTTTATCAGCTTCACGCACAACTCTATCAGCAGCAATTTGAGCGTTTATCATACAAGTTTTAACCGACTCTTCATGTTCCTTTAAACTTTCAATATGAGTTGCTAAAACTTTAATTTTTTCAACTAAATCTTTATTTGTATTTTCTAAATTTTCATAATTTCTTGCAACAATTTCTTTGAATTCATCAACATCTGCCGCTTTATAGCCACTCAATCCAGCTTTTGCAAATCCTGTTTCTCTAATATCATTCGCTGTAAACATAATATAACAATCCTTTTTATTAAATGTATTTATTCAAAATCAGTTTATTTCTGCCTTTTTTTGTTTTTTCATCAATGCTTAAAACAATGAATTTACCAAATTTTCTTATTGACAAAACATCATCTTTACAAATTGTTTTAGAAATACTTTCACATACCACGTGATTAACAATTAAATTTCCACTTAAAATATACTCTTTAGCTTTTTCTCTTGAAAAATTACAAATAGCACCAACAACACAATCAGCCCTATTAGATGCAATAGTTTTTGTTAATGTTTCAAACTTTAAATCAAAATCAAATTTGCCTTCAAAAACAGAAACAACAACACCAACGCCACCAACTTTTACGATGTTTTCTATACAAAAACTCGCAATTTTACTGCTTATAAAAGCAAATGCTTCTCCTTGTTTAACAACAATATCACCGATTTTATCTCTTTCAATTCCTAGTGACATCAAAGTTCCAAGGAAATCTTTATGATAAAGATTGTATATGCTCTTATATTCAAATTTCAAAGCAACAAATGGAAATTCAACACTATCTGCCCAATCAGGTAAAATCGAAATAAAAACTCTTTCCGCTTCATCAAAACCACCTGAAAAAGAATATCTTATATATCTTTTATCAAGTATAGATTTACAAACAGAAAACTCATAATTATTTAAAAAGCCCAAGAATGACGGAATGTTTTTTGTTTCCGCCATTCTTATGGCATCTTCTAATCGGGCACTAATAAGTTTATCTGATTCTATAGACATCAGATATAAATACCACTATTTTCAGTAAAATCTTCTAACATTTCATCACCCATAATATCAACGTTATATGGAGTGATAATAAATGTGCTATTGGCAACTCTTTTCAAATCACCATCATTTGCATAAGCAACACCGCTCAAAAAGTCAACAAGTCTACGTGATACGTCTTTACCGGTTGATTCAAGGTTTAAAACAACAGTTCTTTTTTGATTAAGATGGTCAGCAATTTGTCTTGCTTCTGCATAAGACTCTGGTTTAACAAGAACAACCGAGAGTTTTGAATTTGTATGAATGTTTAAATATTTGCTTTTTGTAGGAGTTGATGGCTCCTTTGTTTCATAAAACGAGCCAGAAAAAGACTCTTTTTCGCTAGAAACCTCTTCTTCTACATCGAATTCTTCATCTTCAAGACCGTCATTAACGTTCATAAAATTTTTAATGTTATCCATAAATCCCATTTTTTATATACCACCTTTAATTATAAATTCTTTTTCCATAAAGTGCCGAACCGATTCTAACCATATTTGCGCCACATTTAATAGCAAGATCATAATCGTCTGACATACCCATAGATAAAATATCCATACTTATATTATCATAAATTTTTGCTCTATTGTCAATAAAAAGTTTATACATTTCGTCAAAAAATTTCGATTTTTGCAAATCAGTCTGAAAAAGTGGGCCTAAAGTCATCAAACCTTTGACATTAATTCCTTTGATTTCACTAATTTCACCCAAAAATTCATCTAAATTTTCCTTGTTTATACCACTTTTTGCATCTTCATTTCCAATGTTGATTTCAACAAGAATATTAGATGTAATTTCTTTATTCAAACTATGCTTTGAAATTTCGCGAGCAAGTTTTATAGAATCAACAGATTGAATCAACTCAACTTTACCAACAATCTGTTTAACTTTATTAGTTTGCAAGGTGCCAATGAAATGACGATGAAAATCTTTATTTAACTGCTCTTCCTTCGACAAAAACTCTTGTACTCTGTTTTCGCCTATATGCTTTATACCTTGTTCAAAAGAATAATTAATTACTTCAACAGGAACAGTTTTTGTAGCAGCAAGCAAAGTTACATCATCAAAACTTTTGCCCACACTAAGAACTGCTTCATTAATTTTTTCTTTGACAACTTTAAAATTTTCATCAAAATTTTTAAATTTATCCATCTAAATCTTTACCTTTCACAACTACATCATCATAAATTTTCAACTGATTATATCCATAATCAGAATCCACAATAACATAATCTTTCGAATTGTATATAATATCTGTCTCAATAAATTTAATTATATTGCCAAGTTTTACATAAACGCCTTTTTTACCATCTTTAATTCTTATAGCGCGAGAATTAACCTTAAGACCATTGTAATTCTTCAAAACAATCTGCATTTCTTTTTGTCTTAAAGTTGCTAATTCTTCGTTCATTTTCATACAAGAGAAAACTAAAACAGATTTTTGACCGTTTTCACTTTTGTTTATTGCTTCAACTTTAACAACCAATTCATTTACAGAAGACAAAGATGTACCAATTCTTAACTTGTCACCTTCAGCGACATTGCTAACATCGGTAGTATCTACAACACAAACTAAATACCATTCGTTTTCACTTATTACCTTACCAACTTCGTTTTCATTCACTTTATAAGGTTTTAAATTTTCAACCTCTTGAACAGTAACATCTTCAATGTTTTCATAATCTAAAACATTTTCGTAACCATCGGTAAAATTAACAAAATAACCTGAATAATCGCTTTTTACAGATTTTTCAGTTGAAGAATATTTAGATTTCAACTGTTTCAATTGATTATTCAAATCAGAAATAACTTGTTTATAATCCTCTTCTCTACCGGTAGCAAGTTGACCTTGAGCAATATAATATCTTAATGTTTCTAAACTTTTTTCTGCTTTGGCAAAATCATTTTCATAAACATTTAAAAGCATCTCTTTGATACCATTGCTTGTTTGAGCAGAAATGATATCTAAATCCGGAATATGTATAGAATTTTGTTTATCTATTTCTTCAATTGAAGCCAAAAAGCTTTCTAATCTAATTATTTCGTTTGCTAACTCAACATCCTTTGCATCTTCATAAAAACTTACAACATCAGAGTTTTTAGCAACCTTACCACCATTTGAAACTTTATAAACTATATAACCTTCATTATCTGATTTGATAATATTTTCTTTTCTAACAATAAAACAATTAGCTGAAATTGATTTCTTTATTGAAACTTCTGCTACCGTTTCAGTTACATAAGGATCGAAAAGCGAATTGAATGTATGATATAAAACAAAGGCAACTATCAAAACACCAAAAAAAGAAAAAATAAATTTTTGAAAATTATCTGTTCTTTTTTTCTTATTCATCACTTATCAACTCCTTATCTAAAAAATCTTTAATCAATTTATAACAATTGTCTAGAACATCATCAAAACTCATTTCATCTGGATAAAACCAATTAATATCTTTGTTTCGTTTAAACCAAGTAATTTGTCGTTTTGCATATCTTCTTGATTCTCGTTTTAGTTTTTCAATACAAACATCTAAATTTGAAACACCATCTAAAAATGGCTTGAATTCTTTACAACCAATTGCTTGAACTGCAGTTTTGGATACTGGTAATTTATAAAACGCTTCCACCTCATCTAAAATACCTTCTTTTAGCATTTTATCCACTCTTAAATTTATTCTATTATAAAGTTTTTCGCGGTTTACATAATTAATTCCAATATAAATAGGTATATAAGGCGAGGGATTCCTTTTTGATTCAATCATCTGCTCTGTTTTGCTTTTACCAGAAGAGTAATACATCTCTAAAGCCCTTTTTACTCTCTTAACATTATTAGGATGTATCTCTTTTGCAGAATCACTATCAAGTTTACATAACAATTCATGCATACCCATTGGACCGAGTTCTTTTTCTAGCTCATCAACCTTATTTCTAACTTCTTCATTTTGCGAATTAACTGAAAAATCTATATTATTTATAAAGCTATCAACATAAAGTCCGGTACCACCAACTAAAAGTGGAATTTTACCTTTTGAAATAATTTCAAATACAATTTCATTTGCTTTTTCGCAAAAATCTGCAACAGAAAATTCTTCACACACACTAATACAATCAATTAAGTGGTGTTTAATTCCACACATTTCATCGTTAGTTGGTTTAGCGGTTGATACAGAAAGTTCTTTGTAAACTTGCATAGAATCAAAGGAAATTATTTCACAATCAAACTTTTTTGCAATTTCAATTGAAAGAGCCGTCTTGCCACTCGCAGTAGGACCGACAACAACGATTACAGGTATTTTTTTCATATTAAACAATCCTTGAGAATCTTTTCTTAAATTCATATAACGTCATCTCTGCCACAATTGGTCTGCCATGTGGACAATATCTAATATTGTTATCATTTAATACAATATCCGCAAGAGCAGAAAGTTCTGTTGAAGAAGTTTTATTGCCGCCCTTAATTGCTGCTCTACAAGCAACAGAATGATAAAGCCAATCCATAAATTCAGGAGAAAAATCAGTAAATTTATCATTTAATTTTCCTGCAATCTCCTCAATAAGTTCTTTAACGTTTTCTTTATCAAGCTCCATTGGAATACTTCTAACTAAAATAGTTTTAGTGCCAAAATCTTCAAGTTCAAAACCAAAACTATTTATTTCATCAATATTAGAAACAATTGCTTCATATTCATCTGCCGAAAGTTCAACTTGAACAGGAATAATAAGCATTTGAGGCGTATGATTTGCATTTGCTTTTAACTTTTCAAAAATAATTCTCTCATGAGCTGCATGCTTATCAATAATAAGCATTTTGTCTTCACTTTCAACTAAAATATATGTATCAAAAACCTCACCAACATACTTAAACGGAATGCGTTCATTTGAGGTTTTTTCTTCAACTTTTTCTACGATTTCAGTTTGTGTTGGTTGAACAAAGTTTGCATTATACTCTTCTTTTGGTTCTGATACTTTAACAGAACTAAAATCAATTTTTTCAACAACACCTGCCGGCTTAGTTAAAGCAGGTTCGGATTTGATAAAAGTGTTTTGAGCAGTTTTTTCTCCAAATTCTTTTTTAAATTCACTTGCAGTTGTTTTTTGGAAAAAGTCTTGCTTTTTTGTTTCAACTGATTTTTCAGGAATTGTTATTTTTATTTGTTCTGCTGTTTCAGTTTCAACTAATTGATCAACTTTTGTCTTGAATTCAACACGCGAAACATCACTATCAAGTGCAGACATAACAGCATAATATACTGCTCTAAATACGCTTTGTTCATTAGAAAATCGAACTTCGATTTTAGATGGATGAACATTAACATCAACAAAATTAGCATTAATTTCAATGTTCAAAGCACAACCAGGATACATACCTGTCATAATTCTATTTTTATAAGCTTGTTCAAGTGCTGCAATTCCTGTTTTTGTTCTAACATATCTACCATTAAGAAAGAAAAACTGCATTGTTCTATTTTTCTTTGCAGCCGTTGGTTTTGTAACAAAACCAGTAACACTAATATCATCAAGAGTATAGTTTACTTCAACTAAAGAATTAGAAAATTCAGCTCCAAAAATAGAAAAACATGCTGATTTTAAATTCTTATCACCAGGAGTATTTATAACTTGTTTGCCGTCTTTAATTAATTTAAATGAAATTTCAGGATGAGACAAAGCAATTCTTTCAATAATACCTACGACAACATTTGATTCAGTGTTATCTTTTTTCAAAAACTTCATTCTTGCAGGGGTATTAAAGAACAAATCTTCAACAATAAAAGTTGTACCTAAAGCGCAACCTGTTTCTTCAAAAAGAACCTCTTCTCCACCATCAATTTTATAGTGATATCCAAACTCATCATTAGCAGTACGAGTAATCAATGTAACTCTTGATACTGCGCAAATAGACGCTAAAGCTTCACCGCGAAATCCTAATGTATAAATCGCATCAAGATCTGCTCCAGTTTTAATTTTGCTTGTAGCATGGCGTAAAAAAGCAGTTGGAATATCATCTTTTTCAAAACCACAACCGTTATCAGTAACACGCATAAAAGTACGGCCGCCGTTTTTTATTTCAACAGTAATGGCAGTAGCGCCTGAATCTATGCTATTTTCAACTAGTTCTTTAATAACCGCAGAAGGTCTATCAACAACTTCACCTGCTGCAATTAGTTCCGAAACATTCTTCGGTAATACATTAATTTTAGCCATTACCTTTTCTCCTTTGTTATTTTACCTTAACTTTTTGTGATTTGCTCCAAGCAGAATAAGTTTTCTTGCTTCCTTGCATAATCATAGCTCTAATTTGAACTTGATAGTTCCCTTTTTTAAGCCCTTTAATTGTTTTAGTTGCTGTTTTTTTAGAATCAAAACTCTTTGATTTCCAATTTCCTTTGATTTTGTAACGAACTTGAAAATCAGTTGCATCTTTAACTTTTATATATTTAACTTTAAATTGTTTTTTACCTTTTGTAAGTTTAAAACTCGGAACCTTTAAAACCAATTTTGCAGTTGCTTTACCTTTTTCTAAAACAACTCCACATTCACTGCAAACTTTGTCTCCCGAATATCCTTTAGCAAAATAAGTTGCATTTTTTATGTTTTTAATCACAATTACATGATCACAATTTTCTGCATCTACCACACCTTTTTCAAAATCATACACAACAAATTTAAATTCGTTGCTATTAGCATAATTTTCTGCTGGTGTTTCTTTTGCTCCATAAACAACAAAATCTTCGTTTTTAAAATAATTTTCATTAAAACTAAAGCCAAAAGCATTTGAAGAAACGCTTGAAACATTTTCAGGTAATTTCACTGATTTTAATGAATCACAATTTAAAAAGGCATCTTTTCCTATATTAATATTTGATTCTTCAGTAGATTCTCTTTCAAAAATAACTTCTTTTAAATTAACACATCCATCAAACGCTTTTTCATCAACACTATAAATAGACGATGGGATTTTTACAGAAGTTAATTTAACACAATCTTTAAAAGCTTCAGCACAAAGTGTATGTACATCTAAATTGAAAGTTACGGTTTGAATATTAGTTTTAGCTTTTACAACAGAATCGTAAAAACACAAAATGCCGTCTTTCCAATTTGTTTCATCGTTATAAAAAGCAGTGCCTTCAAATACTTGTTTACCAAAAGTTATATAATTGTGCGCCTTTATATTAACAAGATTTTCACAACCATAAAATGCTCTATCATAAATATAACTAACTGTATCAGGAATATTTACTGATTTAATAGTTTTATTTTCTGCAAAAGCATTACTAGCAATAGCAACAACGTTTTCGTTACCATTGATATTGCTAGGCACGGTAACATTAACTGCTGAACCGTTATACTTTTCAATTGTAATAAATTCAGCACTTTCTGAATACTCCCATTCTTTATAAACGTTGGCACTTGATAAAACGATTGGCATAGATACAAACGCAACACATAAAACTATAAAAACAGAAATAAGTTTTTTCATCTATTTTCTCCTTTATATATCTTTTGATTGTTTTACAATTTCATCTAACTTTTGCATACACTCAATAGGGGTTAGAGTATTGACATCAAGCATTTTAAGATCATTTATAAGAGTTTGAGACATTGCTGAAGCAAAACTATTTTGCTCTGATACATACTCTTTTTTAATAATAACATTCTCTCCGGCTTCTAAAGTCGAAAGTATTTCTTTTGCTCTATTAACTACTTTTTGTGGCACTCCGGCTAATTTTGCAACCTCGATACCATAACTATCATCAGAGCCACCTCGAACAATTCTACGCAAGAAGATAATGTCATCACCACGTTTTTTAGCAGCAATGTTATAGTTTTTAACGCCATCTAACTCTTCTTCAAGCGAAGTTAGTTCGTGATAATGTGTTGCGAAAAGAGTTTTTGCGCCAATTTTCTTTTTATCAGCAACATATTCAAGCACTGCACGAGCAATAGCCATACCATCATAAGTAGAAGTTCCTCTACCAATTTCATCAATAATAAGCAAACTATTTTTAGTTGCATATTTTAAAATATTAGCAACTTCACTCATTTCAACCATAAATGTTGATTTACCACTTGCTAGATCATCAGATGCGCCAACACGAGTAAAAATCGCATCGCAAACTGAAATTTTAGCGCTCTTTGCAGGTACAAATGAACCAACTTGCGCCATAAGTGTAATAATCGCAGTTTGACGCATATATGTAGATTTACCTGCCATATTAGGGCCCGTAATAATAGCGCAACGATTATCTTTTATATCTAATTTAGTATCGTTAGGAACGAATGCTGTATCAGATAAAAGTTCAACAACAGGATGTCTTCCCTCACGAATATCAATCTCACCATCTACAGAAATCTGTGGACAAACATAAGAGTTTCTGTAAGCAACAACTGATAATGACCAAATTGCATCAAGACGAGCAACGGC
Organism: Acutalibacteraceae bacterium; assembly: GCA_045649445.1. GTDB lineage: Bacteria > Bacillota > Clostridia > Oscillospirales > Acutalibacteraceae > RUG11462. Next base: position 11,634 of record JAZRPX010000018.1, read on the forward strand.
ATCAGCGGTACGCTTAATGCTCTCCATATATTTTGCTGCCTCATCACGAATTGCAACAAATAAGTTATATTCAAGCGCAATAAGCTTGTCTTGAGCGCCAATAATTCTGCTTTCTAACTGTTTAACTTCTTCTGTTACATAACGTTCACAAGTTGAAAGAGTTTGACGACGAATATATTCCTCAGGAGGCACAAAATCAGCAGAGTTAGGAATTTCAATATAATAACCAAACACTCTGTTATATTTAACTTTTAACTTTTTAACGCCTGTTTTTTCGCGTTCTCTAGCTTCAATCTCACTAACGATATATTTACCGCCCTTCATATCACTACTTAAGCGGTCAACTTCTTCGTTAAAACCCTCTCTTATTATGCCACCTTCGCGTACTGTTAATGGTGGATCATCAACAATAGCAGTGTCAATAAGATTTGAAAGATCGATTAATTCATCAATATCATTATAAATATTTTGCAAGAATGTTGAATCCATATTACAAATTACAAACTTAATTCTTGGCATTTTCTTTAAAGTAAAACTAAGCGCATTTAACTCTCTTGCATTTGCAGAGCCATAAAGCACCCTTGTCATAATACGCTCTAAATCCTTAATTTCTTTTAAAGCGTCGCTTAATTCTTCTCTTATCTCATGTTTTGATAAAAGTTCACCAACAGCGTTTTGACGGCGTGAAATTTCAGCCGGAGATAAAAGCGGCAATTCTATCCAGTTTCTAATCAAGCGTTTACCCATTGGTGTTTTTGTGTTATCAAGCACCCACAAAAGCGAACCTTTTTTATCATTTGAACGCATTGTTCTTGTTAATTCAAGGTTAGCTCTTGAAGAAATATCAAGACGCATATATTTATTCTCGCTATAAAAATCAATAGTATTTATAGCAGCCATTTCGTTTTTCTGTGTTCTAAACAAAAAACCAAGCGCAGAACAAAGAGCGTATTTTGCAGCTGAATTTTCTTCAACACCAAGAGATGCAAAACTTTGCGCTCTAAAATGATATAAAACATCATTTTCGCATTTTTCATCAATTAAACTACTATCAATTAAATCAATTCTGCAACCGAGTTGTTTAGCAATTAAATTATACAACATACTCATTCTTGCAACTTCTTCATTAACAAGAATTTCTTTAGGAGAAAAACGAGTTATATCATTGATGATATCGCTTTCAAGAGTTTTTGACTCAATTTCTGTTAAATGAAGTTTACCTGTAGAAACATCGGCAAAGCAAAGACCTGCTTTTTCACCATTTACAAACACAGTTGCAAGATAATTATTAACTCCTGCTTCGAGCATACTTTCTTCAGTAACAGTTCCTGGAGTGATAATCCTAATAACATCTCTTTTAACTAACTTTTTAGTTTTAGAAGGGTCTTCGGTTTGCTCACAAATAGCAACACGATAACCTTTTTTAACTAGACGCGCAATATAGCTTTCGCTTGAGTGAAAAGGAATGCCACACATATCGGCTTTTTCATCTTCACCATTTGCTCTTTTAGTTAAAACAAGGTCTAACTCTTCAGATGCAACTCTAGCATCGTTATAAAACATTTCATAAAAATCGCCAAGGCGAAAGAACAGTATGCTATCAAGATGTTGCTTCTTGATTTCAACATACTGTCTCATCATAGGAGACATATTCGGGGTGATTTCAGGTAATATATCAACTCTTTGAGCCATTTTGTTTTACTTCCCTTTTACTAATTTTAAAATTCAATAAATTAGTGACAACCGCCACAAGTGCTGCATGAACCTGTGCAAGATGCATCAGGAATTTCAACTGTTTCAGGATCAGCTCCATCAATACACATTGAAATAATTAAATTAACTTTATTAACGATTTCATCAAGTGCTACTTTTGCTTCGTTATAAGCAATCATTGATTCATTGTTCATAATCTTTTTATAGCAATCTTGCAATTGATCATTAAACTCTCCCATTTTTGCATCGTCTTTTTCAGGATCTGACATTGCAGTATTAATGTTCATTCTAATAAGATTAAATTCACCAATCAAATCCTGAAGTTCTTTATCATCATCATTCTTTTGTTTAGCAGCAGCATACGCCTTATATAAATCATGTTCTTGAATTGCTGCGCCTAATTGTTTTGCTACATCTAAAATTTCCATTGTTATTAAATCCTTTCAAAATATAAAATTAAATTATTTTTCCTTTTAAAATCCAAGTGTCACCACTTGTTATTTCTACATTAACGAATTCACCGATTAAATCAGTGCTTCCTTCAATTTCAACTTCAAAATTGTTCAAAGTACGAGCATAAAGCTTACCTTGTGTTCTTGATTCGCCTTCGACTAACGCTCTATAAACTTTGCCAACTTGACTTTTACATACTTCTTCAGAAATGTTTTCTTGTACTTTAAGAAGTTCTCTAAACCATTTACCCTTATCTTCTGCGCTGACACTATCAGGCATTTGGGCGGCAGGTGTTCCATTTCTTTTCGAATAAATAAAAGTAAACAACGATTGATATCTTACTTCTTCAATCAAAGAAATAGTTTCTCTTACTTCTTCATAAGTTTCAGATGGGAAACCAACAATAATATCAGACGTTAATGTTAAATTAGGCATTAAATTTTTAGCCGTTTTAATTAAATCAAGATACTTTTCTCTTGTGTATTTTCTATTCATTGCTTCCAAAACTCTTGATGAGCCACTTTGAACAGGTAAATGCAAATGCTTTTCAACCTTTTCACATTTCGCCATTGTATGGAGCAATTCTTTAGAACAATCTTTAGGATGAGAAGTCATAAATCTTATCACGAAATCGCCTTCTACATCATTACACATTTTTAAAAGTTCTGGGAATTTAACACCATCACCGTTATAAGAATTAACATTTTGACCAAGCAAAGTTATATTTTTAACGCCAGATGAAACCATATTTTTAAAGTCACTTAAAATATCTTCTGGTTTTCGGCTTCTTTCTCTACCCCTTACATAAGGAACTATGCAATAAGTACAAAAGTTATTGCAACCATACATAATAGGCAACCAACCATGAACCTTGCTCTCGGTAATTTGCGGTATTCCCTCTGCTATAACGCCATCCATTTGAGGGATATTAAACATTCTACGCTGACCATTCAAAATCTCATAAAGCATTTGTGGTAAAGTGTGAACTACATGAGTTCCAAACACTAAATCAACATGTGGAAAACTTCGTTTAATCTTATTAGCAATATGTTCTTGTTGCATCATACAACCACACAAAGCAATAATTGAATCTGGTTTTTTCTTTTTTAAATGAGTTAATGCGCCTACATTGCCAAAAACTCTATCTTCCGCATGTTCTCGAACAGCACAAGTATTGAAAACCACTAAATCTGCATCATCAGAATTGTCTACAAATTCATAACCCATCATTTTAAGCATTCCCATAATTTTTTGAGAATCAGCAACGTTTTGTTGACATCCAAAGGTTCTAATAAATGCTTTTGGTTTTAAATATTTAACAGTTACAATAGAATTTACCTTTTTAGCATATTCTTTTTGCAACTCTAACTCTTTTTTGCTAACAAAAATATCTTTCAAAAAAATTCTCCTATTCATCAAGTTTAAGAACAGCCATAAATGCTTCTTGCGGCACTTCAACCGATCCTAATTGACGCATACGTTTTTTACCTTCTTTTTGTTTTTCAAGAAGCTTTTTCTTACGAGTGATATCGCCACCATAACATTTAGCAAGAACATCTTTTCTTACTGCCTTAACAGTTTCACGCGCGATAACCTTGCCACCAACTGCTACTTGAACAGGAACTTCAAACAACTGTCTTGGAATATGTTCCTTTAGTTTTTCTGCAATTCTTCTTGCTCTTTTATATGCATTATCAGAATGAACAATAAAAGAAAGAGCATCTACTATTTCACCATTAAGCATAACATCAAGCTTAACAAGTTTTGAAACATTATAACCTTTATGCTCATAATCGTAAGAAGCATAACCTCGAGTACGTGATTTAAGCGCATCAAAAAAGTCATAAACGATTTCGTTAAGTGGCATTTCATAATGAATATCAAC
>JAZRPX010000019.1:0-2617 GCA_045649445.1 Acutalibacteraceae bacterium
ATCTTTTTAGTATTTTTCACACTCTATGTTGCGTCAAGCTTCAATGCTGGTGCGCAAGTGCTTTTAGATGTAGTGCCACAACTTAATGGTAATATGTCTTTGGCAGTGTTGATTTTGGCAGTTATCATTATTATTTACACATTCTTTGGTGGCTTTAAAGCAGTTTGTTGGACAGACTTTTTCCAAGGTCTTATGATGCTTGTTGCTATTATGGCAGTTCCAATTGTGTTGCTTGCAACAAAAAATATTGATACATCTGTATTATCAATTCCTGTTGGTGATTATACATTTGCAACAACTCCATTTTCAGTAAAAAGGCAAGACATTGCATCAGGTCTTGCTTGGGGTCTTGGCTATTTTGGTATGCCTCATATTCTTGTTAGATTTATGTCTATCAAAAAACCAAGTATGATGAAAAAGAGCGCAACAGTTGCTATTATCTGGGTTATTTTATCACTCGGCGCTGCAACTGTAATTGGTATTGTTGGTAGAATGATTGTTGAGCCACAGTTCTTGCTTGATGGCAAACAAGAAAATATCTTCATTCATCTTGTAAATATGGTGTTTGATAATGGTTTCTTGATGTTTATCGGTGGTATTTTGCTTTCAGCTATCGTTGCTGCTGCAATGTCAACTGCTGATAGCCAATTGCTTGTTGCTTCAAGTTCATTCACATCAGATATTTATAAACCAATTTTCCGTAAAAAAGCTTCTGATAAAGAAGTTCTTTGGGTAGGTAGAATTGTTGTTCTTATCGTAGCGCTTGTTGCTTACTTTATCGCAAGTAGCACATCAGAAGGCGCATCAAGTATTATGGATATGGTAGGTAATGCTTGGGGTGGCTTTGGCTCTGCATTCGGTGGTGTAATTCTTCTTTCAGTATTCTGGAAACGTCTTACATACAAAGGCGCAGTTGCAGGTGTTGTAGTCGGCGCAGTAGTAGATGTTGTTTGGTTGGTTTGCTTAACTGGTCCAACTGGCGTTTATGAATTGTTGCCAGGTTTCTTTGCAGGTCTTATCGCTGCAGTTATCGGCTCACTTGTTGATAAAAAACCAAGTGAAGAAGTTCTTGAAATCTTCGAAAAAGCAACAGATAAATCAATTGATGAATAAACAAAAAAGGCGTTCCGTTTTGGAACGCCTTTTAAGATACAAAAATTGTTTTATTTATTCGTAGGGGAGGGGCTTTGCTCCTCCCGTTAAAAATTTATTTGGTTTCGGGTGGAGTAGAACCCCACTCCTACAAAATCAATTCAAATTCGTGTCATGGTGAGCGTAGACGAACCATCTTAAAGATCCTTCGGCTTCGTGCTTTCGCACTCCGCTCAGGATGACGATGGTACAAGGGTTGAATTAAGATTCTTCGGCTCCACTTCGTTACGCTCATAATGACAAAGAGAACCTTTTTTAATATATCATTTCAAAGGTTGCGTTTTCGATTGCTTCTTCAACTTCTTGCTCGCAACCCTCGTAACTTTCTGCGCGTATTACTGCAGGAATGTTTGGTTTTGTTCTTGGGTGTTTTGGTGTAAACACTGTGCAACAATCTTCGTAAGGTAAGGTTGAAATCTCAAAAGTTCCAATCTCACGCGAGATTTTAACAATCTCTTCCTTATCCATACCAATAAGTGGTCTAAAAATTGGCATATCAACAGCGCAATCGGTAACTGCAATTGCTTTCATAGTTTGTGAAGCAACTTGACCAATACTCTCGCCTGTAATAAGCGCGTCGCAATCCTTTTGTTTTGCAATACGCTCTGCGATTTTCATCATATATCTTCGCATAATAAGAGTTGTCAAATCTTCAGGGCAATGCCTTGCGATATTTTCTTGAATTTTTGTAAAAGGAACATAACAAAAGTTAATTCCGCCTGCATATTTTGCAACTTGGCGCAACAAATCTTTAACTTTCATCTCTGCGCGCTCTGATGTATAAGGTGGTGAAGCAAAATGAATAGCAGTAAGACGCACGCCTCGTTTTGCAAGCATATAAGCAGCAACAGGTGAATCAATACCACCTGAAATTAGAATAGCCGCTTTTCCGCCTGTGCCAACAGGCATACCACCTGCGCCAGAGATTTGGTCAATATGAATATAAGCGCCGAAATCTCTTATTTCAACAGTAACAGTAACTTCAGGGTTATGAACATCAACCTTTAAATGATGAAAATTGCTTAAAAGTTTTGCGCCAGTTTCTCTACAAATTTCAGGGCTTTTAAGCGGAAACTTTTTATCGGCTCTTTTTGCTTCAACCTTGAAAGTTTTTGTAAATTCCAAAGTATCACGCAAATATTCAACAGCAGTTTCTAAAATAGTGTCCATATCTTTTTCGCAAACAGCGGCACGAGAAAACGCCGCAATACCGAAAACTTTTTTAACACGCTCAACTGCCTCGTCCATATCATAATCATCGTGAACAGGTGAAACATAAATAGTTGATTGCGCTTTTTTAATTCTTATAAGCCCAAGTCCTGAAAGCGCAGTTTTAATATTTTTAATAAGCACATCTTCAAAAGTTGCTCTATTTAAACCTTTAAGCGCAATTTCTCCGTTTTTAATAAGTAAAATCTCTTTCATTTGTATTTTTCCTTTTTATTTTGATTTAATAAGTGTTTCT
>JAZRPX010000020.1:0-1261 GCA_045649445.1 Acutalibacteraceae bacterium
ATATGTACAATTGCGAGTTAGATGGTGATAACAATATTTCTGCATTTGCAGTTAGAAATTCAAACATCAATTTATATGATACAAAAGTATTAAATTGTGCTTATTTAACTGCAAAATCAACAACTTTAGCTATTAGTGGTAATACAAATGTAACTTTCTATTCAGGAAGTGCAAAATATATTGATACTCTTTGCACAGACCCAGAATACACAACCATTAAAACAGCTTCAAATGTAATGTTCACAGCTAAAGAAAACGGAACAGAAAGTGTTAACCTTTCTGATTTAACAAGTCCTTACACATTCTTTGCTACTTGCGCTCATAAATTTACAGATGGTGTTTGTGAGTATTGTTACGCAAAAGCACCTAATGCAAACAAAGTAGAAGTTGAAGTTGAAAACGGCGCTTCGATTCGTCTTGGCGATGTTAACGGTATTCGTTTCTATCTCACAACAAATATTGAAAAAATCAAAGAATTGCAGTCTCAAGGTGCAACAGTTGAAGTTGGTACTTTGATTGCTCCTGTTGATTTAATTAAAGCAGAAAGCGATTTCGTTTTAGGTAGCGAAACAGTTGCAGATGTTCCTTATAATGTAAAATATTTAGGCACATTAAATAAAAATGGTTACACCGCTTCAATCGTTAACATAAAAGAGTCAAATACAGGCTTTGATGCAACTTATGGTAACATTGCTCGTCCTATGATTGCTCGTGGTTATGTTAAAGTAACAGTTGATGGCGAAACTTATGTTTCATATTCTGATTATTCAAAAGTGTTATCAAGGTCTCTTGGTCAAATTGCAAAGAGATTCCAAGATGATGAAGATGCTTACAATGAATTGGCAGGCATAGATATCAACACTTGGATGAAAGTTAGAGACTGGGCTGCTATTTATGATGCTCAAAATCTTGACTCAACAATTAGATATGACTATCTCACACTTCCTGTAAAAGCAAGCGATGGCACAACCTTTACAGAAACTGCTATGATTGGTCTTCCAAGTGATTATGATGAAAACGGCGAACCAGTAAGACTTATTATTGACTGTCATGGTTTTACAGGCAGTTCTGCTAAATTACAAACAACTTATACAGGGCTTCAGTATTTTATTCACCAAGGATATGCAGTTGTAGTTGTTGATGGCGGTGGCTCAATCGGTGGCTACAATATGGGTTGCCCTAAAGCTATTGATGGCTATGTTGCAATGTATGAACATATCGCTGAAAACTACAATATCAAGCAAGATGGCGTATTTGTTAA
>JAZRPX010000021.1:0-1157 GCA_045649445.1 Acutalibacteraceae bacterium
GTATTAAAATTTTGTTTCTCTCGTGTTATAATGTTCTTCGCATTGATGCAAAAAATAAATAGAGGTGAGAAAAATTAAAAAGATTATAAATGTTATTTTAATGTTAATAGTTTTAACAAGTATAATAGTGGTCCCCACAAATTCTTTTGCAAGTGAAAAGACACAAGCAGGGCAGGTGAATATAAAGAATGGTAAACTTAATATAAGAAAAAGTGCTAATGTTTCTTCAAAGGTTTTAAAGCAAATAAAAAAAGGAAGGTATATTACTCTTGTATCAAAACACGGTAACTGGTGGAAAGTAAAATATAATAAAACAAACTATGGTTTTTGTCATTCTGATTACATAAAATTAGTGTCAAATGATGAAAGAAGGGTGAGTGTTTCCGGTAGTCTTAATGTTAGAAAATCTGCATCTTCTACTTCTGAAATTAAAGATAGTTTGCAAATTGGTGAAAAGGTTGTTGTTTTAGAAACAAATGGTGATTTTAATAAAGTTTTGTATTATGGTATGAAAATAGGTTTTGTTAACAAAAATTATCTTGAAATAAAACCAGAAACATCAATAAACTATAATAAAATCTCGTTAAAAGTTCCTGATTTTAAGCAAACAGATAGTCGTTGGGCGAATGCTGAAATTGGTAATTCAGGCAAAACAATCGGCAGAATTGGTTGTGTTACAACCGCAATTTCAATGATGGAGTCATATAGAAATAACAAAACCATTTATCCTGATGCGATGAGTAAAAAATTAAGTTATTCATCAAGTGGAAATGTTTATTGGCCGAGTGATTATAAAGTTGTAACAAGTAAAAGTAATTATTTAAAAGGAATTTACGAATTGCTTAAACAAAATAAACCGGTTTTGTTTGGCGCTAAAAAGTCAAATGGCTCTCAACATTGGATTGTGATAACAGGTTTTAATGGCGGAAACACATTAACATCATCTGATTTTTTGATTAACGACCCTGGCTCAAAATCAAGAAAAAACTTAAAACAGTTTTTGAGTGACTATCCGAACTTTTATAAATATTTTTACTATTAAATATTGAATTTTAAGTGAGAATGATTTATAATTTCACCGAGGAGTGATAATTATGAAAAAAATTCTCTGTTTGATTTTGTCAATACTAATATTAACAGTTGGTTTTAATATCAAC
>JAZRPX010000022.1:0-8828 GCA_045649445.1 Acutalibacteraceae bacterium
TTTTTCGGGAGGAGCAGAGCCCCTCCCCTACGAGTTTATTGTCATCCTGAGCGAAGCCGAAGGATCTTAACGCAACCCTTTAAGTGTTCATTGGACGCCCGTTTTGCTTTTTCGGGAGGAGCAGAGCCCCTCCCCTACGAGTTTAGATTGGATTATAAATAAAAAATCTCGATAATTTATTAAATACCTATTGACAAAATCATAAATACATGTTACAATTCATTTAACAATTAAGTTAAATGTTAAATGAGGAGGTTTTTTATGAGTTTGCAAAGGACTTTAAAAGCTCTCGCCGACCCTACTCGCAGAGAAATTTTAAACATGCTCAAAAAAGGTAAATTATCTGCCGGCGAGATTGTTGAAAAATTTGATGTTACAGGCGCTGCTATTTCAAGGCATTTAAGCGTTTTAAAAGATGCTGATTTGATTTTTGATAGTAGAGATGGAAAGTTTATTTATTACGAAATAAACACAAGCGTTTTAGAAGAAATTATGCTTTTTATCACTGACCTTAGAAAGGATGAAGATTTATGATTAAACAAAACAAATTAAAGCTTATTATTACCTCAATTATCATTCTTTTACCTATACTTGCAGGTGTTATTTTATGGGATAAGTTACCTGCCGAAATTCCAACTCATTTTGATATAAACGGTAACCCTGACCAGTATTCATCAAAGGCATTTACTGTGTTTTTCTTTCCATTATTTTTGCTCTTTATTCATTGGGTTTGTATGATAGGCACTTCTATTGACCCAAAGAAAAAGAATATAACTAAAAAGCCAATTACACTTATTTTGATGATTTGCCCTGTTGTGTCGATTTTAATTCACACTATTATGTATTTATACGCGCTTGGAATAAAAGTTGATGTTCCTGTTATTATGTGTTTATTTATTGGCGTTGTTTTTATAATAGTTGGTAACTATCTGCCTAAATGCAGACAAAATTACACTATTGGTATTAAAATTCCTTGGACGCTTAATGATGAAGACAACTGGAATAAAACTCACAGATTTGCTGGTGTTTTATGGACAATTGCAGGTTTTGTGTTTTTAGCAACTGCTTTCTTAGGTAACTTTTGGATTTTCCTTCCGTTAGTTTTAATCATGGTAATAGTTCCTATGATTTACTCGTATATTTTGCATAAGAAAAAATCAAAATAACAACAAAAAAGTGAGAGTTTTTAACTCTCACTTTTTTTATTTACACAATTCTTTATAAATATCACTCTTTTTAAATCCTGTTAAACTTGCGGCTTGTTTTGACGCAATCGACACCGGGTTTCCTTTTTCCATTAAGTCTTTTGCTATTTCTACTGCTTGTTCAAAGGTATATTCTTGGCTTTCAGTTTCTTCTTTTCCTTTTATAACAAGCACAAATTCACCTTTTGGTGCATTTTCTTCATACTTTTCAATTGCACATTTAAGCGTTGTATTTATAACTTCTTCGTGAATTTTGGTTAACTCTCTACAAATTGCTATTTCTCTATCGCCAAAATATTCAAACATATCTTTTAAAGTATAGATAAGTTTATGTGGCGCTTCATAGAAAATCATTGTTCGAGTTTCGTTTACAAGAGATGACAAATGCTCTTTTCTTTGACGTTTTGTAACTGATAAAAAGCCCTCAAAAGTAAATCTTGCAGAACTCATACCTGAAAGCGCAATTGCAGTTGCAAAAGCAGTAGGACCAGGCACAGATTCAACTTCTACACCTTTTTCACGGCATAGTTTCACAAGCTCTTCACCCGGGTCTGAAATTGCAGGCATACCAGCATCAGTAACAATTGCACAGTTTTCACCGTTCAAAATTCTTTCAACAATTTTTTCGCCGGCTACTCCCCTATTATGCTCATGATATGATACTAAACTGTTTTTAATTTCAAACTTATTAAGAAGTTTTAATGTTACTCTTGTATCTTCTGCGGCAATAAAATCAACCGATTTTAAAGTTTCAATTGCTCTTGGCGAAAAATCAGATAAATTGCCTATCGGTGTGCCAACAACATAAAGTTTAGCCATTTGTTTTACCTCTCATGATTTTATAAATCTCTTTTACTTCATCTGTAACTTCATCTTCATTAGTTTTCAAAATAAGGTCTGGCAACATTTCGGTTGAACAATTGCCCCCTTTAATACCACTAACCAAGACAAGCATTGGCTTATCGCCTGCTTTATTAACAACATTGCGAATTTGTTTTGGCTCAATGCCCGCGCGCTTCATTTCATAAATAACTTCACCAAAACGCTCTGGGCGTTGACAAATGCAAAACCTACCATTTGGCATAAGAAGTTTTGAAACTGCTTTTAAGATATCTTCTAAAGTACATTCAATTTCGTTTCTTGCAATATCAATGCCATAAACACCTGTTATTTTACCTGAACCTTTTCTTTTATAAGGCGGATTCATTGTTACTAAATCAAATTTTGCGTTTAATTCTTTTGGTAACGATTTTAAATCGCAATTTAACGGCGTTATTTTATCTTGAACATTATTTAATTCAATAGCTCGATTAACAAGTTCAATAGCATCTTCTTGAATATCAACAGCAGTTATTTTCAAATCGGGGTTAGATTGCAACATCAAAAACGGAATAATGCCACAACCACAACCTAAATCACAAGCTGATTTTGCTCTTTTTGAATTAGAGAAATATTCAAGCAAAACTGCATCTGTTCCAAAACGATGAATGTTACTGCAAAATATATTATAAATACCTAAAAACTCTTGTTTTATATCGGTCATAATTACTCCTACTAATTTTAAAAGCGAGACAAGGACTGCCTCGCTTTTAAAGTTAAAACTAATGTAAAATTATTCAGCAATAGCCTCTACTGGACAATCAGCAGCACAAGCACCGCAGCTGATGCACTCATCAGCATTGATTTCATATTTGCCTTCGCCTTCAACGATAGCGCCTACTGGACAAGTACCAGCACAAGCACCACAAGCAATACATTCATCAGAAATTTTGTAAGCCATTCTAAAACACCTCCGTTTTTTTGTATTTGTATTGTAACACAATAATTTCAGTTTTTCAAGCAGTTTTTGTATTTTTTTAGAATTTAACAGTATGACTACCAGAATCAAGGTTAATTTCTTGTGTTTCAAACTTTAAAACTGCCGTTGTATTAACAGGGATTTCAAGATTTATAACAATCTCTTTATCCCTTTTGATTTCAACCTTAATATCACCGTAAACCGTTTGCAATGTAGCAGTTAAATAATTTATACTTTCAGGTAAATAAGGGCTGATTTCAAAAGATTTATAGCCATTTTTTATCGGCTTTATGCCACACAAATATTTATAAAACCAAACACTAGGCGCAGATCCCAAAAACGCATGATTTTGTGAGCCACCACCGTTATAGTTTTCAGGGAAGGTTGTTGCATCACACTCATTGATAAGCCACAACCAACCGCCCATATTTTTGTTTTTAATTAAATCAAAAGCAACATCTTGTTTGCCGTTATCTGAAAGCACATTCAAAATTTGAGCTGTTCCCATAAAACCGGTTGTGTTGGCATCTTTGCTTCTAATATTATCAACCAAAGACTGCACAACTGCAGATTTCATTTCATTAGGACAAACACCAAAACCTAATGCATGAACATTTGCGCTTTGTGTATTGTTGTCATAATAAACTTTGCCATTTTCATTATGCAAAAAGGTTTTATTAATATTTTCTTTAATCTTATCAGCGATTGCAAAATATTCATCGGCATTTGCTCTTTTTAATGCTTGTGTTATTTTCGCAAAGCACCAAACCGCTTTGTAAAAATAAACTGCTGATATAAAAGCAGGACTTGCTTTTTCAGGTGCAACCCAATCTTTATAACTATAAAAAGATGTGCTTAATATATAATGCTCATCACATAGATTCAAAAGCAAATCTACATAACCTTTTGAAATTTCATAAGTTTCTTCACAAAAGCGTGTGTCACCATATTGCAATAAAACTTCATAAGGAATAAATATGCTTGACATCGGCCAGTTTATATCTACACTATCATCAGTTGAACGAGGTAGTTCTACAGGAATCCAACCATTTTTTCTTTGGCAATCATAATAACTTTTAAACCACCCATAATAAAAGTTCAACATATTAAAATTCAAAATTTCTGCTTGAGCTATAGCAAAGGCATCTGCAGTCCACCCACGACGCTCTCTTTCAGGACAATCTGTTGGAATATTAACAAGATTTGATAAAAAACCCTGACGAGCAACTTTATTGATATTATTAAGCTCGTCATCATCACAAGAAAAACTACTGTTTGAATCAAGTGTTGTATGAACGAAATGCGAACAAAAATCATCTTCTGTTATTTCGCCCTCATAACCATAAACCTCAATATATCTAAAACCAATCATCAAGAAATCAGTTCTACGATGCTCAATATCGTCAGTTGAAAATGTATATTCACAATATGGTGGAAATTGTTCGCCTGGAACAATTCTGCCACTTTCTTTATACACCTTTTCACCATACTTAATTGTGATTTTTTGGTCTTTTTTACCCTTTAAAGAATATTCTAAAATACCCGAATGATTTGTTCCAAAATCAATTTGAATACAGTCCGCAAATTTTCTTATATTAACAGGTTTATATGTTTCATAATCCTTCGCGCAAACATATTGATTTTCAATAAAAAGCGGTCCAAAACTAATAACACCAAACGGATCGTGATAATAACCCCAATCACTATCATCAAAGCCATTTTCAGAAAAACCATAAAAATGCTTTCTGCTATCAAAAATTTCAACCTTGCCCTTATACATAGGATTATCAAAGCCCAAATGATAAGCGCCTTTATCATTGAATTTCCAATTGTTTTTTGTTGTACATACAAACTGTGTTTCGCCTGATTTATATTTGATTTTAAGTACAATGGAACCTGCAATTGAAATTAAAAATCCTATAGTGTTTTTGCCACTTTGCAAAAGATTTTTAACATCAACACAAGTGTAAAAAGCTCTAAAATATTCAGTAGCTCCAGGAAAATTTGAACACTCGCCTACTCTTTTGCCATTAATAAAACCAACAATTGAGTTAACTTTATCTCCAACCGCGCCAAGATAACAATAAGCGTAATCAATTTCTTCTGATTTAACATCAAATTCTTTTCTTACATAGCCAACTTTGCCAAAGTTATACCAAATTTTAAACCAATCACCCTGCCATTGACCTGCCTTGAAAACGCCTGTAACGAAATATGATGACTTTGATGCGCAGTTTCCATTTTGATCCCATACGCAAAGGGTGAAATCATATTTGCTATATACTTTTAAAACGTCTTTTAAATCTACAACAATGCCAAATTGTTTATCTGAATAAACCTTGCTAGAATCAAAGATTTTTTCACGATTTTCATCAAAAATTGTTAATTGATAAGCTGATTGAAAAACACCGTTTTCATCAGATTCTAAAACCCAAGAAAACTGTGGCGATAATCTATCAACGCCTAAAGCATTGCAAACATTTTCACAATTTAACGACTTTATAGAAATGCCCATTTTATACTCCGTTAGTTGTTTTTATTTTTTCTTATTTTTAAAAAATCTCTTCTTAAATTTTTTCTCTGCTTGTGGTTTAATAAGGTCATTATAATTCACCGAAACAGGCGCACTCTCTTCTTCACCATCAAGGCGCACCTTCAAATTGCCTGTTAAAACGTTAACATCTTCAACTTTACCTGTTCCGTGTTGAGTTTTAACTTCTTCTCCGTATTTAGGTAACTGTTCACGAAGTTTTTCATATGTGTTTTGTTCATATTGCAAGCAACACATAAGTCTACCACAAGAACCAGATATTTTAAGTGGATTTGGTGATAAATTCTGCTCTTTTGCCATTTTAATTGAAACGGGATGAAATTCATCTAAAAATCTTGAGCAACAAAAACTCTGGCCACAAATACCGATGCCTCCGAGCATTTTTGCCTCATCTCTAACACCAATTTGGCGAAGTTCAATTCGAGATTTGAATTCTGCTGCTAAATCTTTAACTAATTCTCTAAAATCAACTCTACCATCTGCTGTGAAAAAGAAAATAATTTTTGAATTATCAAAAGAATATTCAACACGAGTTAACTTCATATCAAGCTCATGCTCTTCAATCTTTTTCATACAAATTTGGAAAGCTTTTTCTTCTTTTTTCTCATTTTCTTGCTGCTTAACAATATCTTCTTTAGTGGCAATTCTAATAATATTTTTAAGCGGTTGAACAATTTTTTCCTCTTCAACCATAGTGTTTACCAACGCAACATCAGCACATTCAAGACCTCGCGCAGTTTCAACGATAACCTTATCGCCCATTTGCGCTTTTTTACCATTTGCTCCAAAATAATAAACTTTTGAAGTTTCTCTAAAACGCACACCAATGATTTCTACCATTTTTGTCACTCCTATCTTCCAAGAACTGATTTAAGTTTTGCGCAAAACGAAGACAAAACTAGTTTTACTGATTTGTTTTTGAGTGTTGAAACTCTTAAATTTTCAGTAAGTTCTATTGCTTGTAAAATTTTATTTATCGTAAGCTTTTCAGCTAATTCATCTAACTCTTCTAATTGTTTTACATTGCTTTTAATAAGATATAATTCTCTTAAAGCACTTTGTAATTTCGTAATAATTTGCAATCTTTTTTGTTTTTCATCACACAAAGATGTGATTCTTTTTAAAAGTTCTAATTCGCTATCAAAAACCGCGGTTTTTAGCAAATCAATCGCTTCTGTTAAAACCTCTTCATCACTATTTGCACTATCAAAAAGCGAAAAACAAACCGTTCTAGAAATAATTGTATCGAGCAAATGTGTTTTTGATTTGCAATTCAACACAAAAACAACTGATTTAGGCGGTTCTTCAAGAATTTTTAACAATGCGTTTTGCGAAATAGTTGAAATATTATCAACATCATTAAAAATATACACTTTAGCCCTTGCTTCATTTGGCAAAACAAAAGCATCTTCTCTAATTCTGCGTATTTCATCTACAGGATATGCCTTCATTGGACCAGATGGATGAAGCTCAATAATATCAGGATGAATGTTTTTTTCTGCTTTTTTGCAATGATTACATTCATCACAAGGTTTTACTTCACTTTCGCAAACTACACATTTAGCATAAAATTTTGATGCTAAATATCTATTTTCATCACCTTCAAAAATCACTGCATGAGGTAAAGCATTCACGTTTGCAAGAGTTTTTATTCTTTCAATATACTCCAATTTTTCACCTTAATAAATCATATTTTTAACATATTCAATATCTTTATTTATTGCTCTTTTTAATTCATCGATATTTTCAAATTTTCTTTCAGGACGAATGAAAAATCTCAAAACAACTGTTACAGATTCATCATACAAATCGCCATCAAAATCAAAAATATTTGTTTCGCTACATACATTTTCAGAGCCGATTGTTGGTTTTATGCCAATGTTTGTTATTGATTTATACTCTTTGCCATCAATAATAGTTTTTGAAGCATAAACGCCATGCTTTGGAATAATAAAATTCTTTGGAAATTCCTGATTAATAGTAGGGATTTCCCATGATGAACCAAGATGATTTCCTTGCTTTACTTTTAAAGCAAATTCAAATTCGTGACCTAAAAGTTCACGAGCTTTATCTAACTCACCCTCTTCAATATAAGCCCTAATTCTCGTTGAAGAAACAGGTGCATCATTAACTATTATAGGTGGAATTACTTTCAATTCAATTTCATGTTGTTTACAAAGTTGTTTTAAAACTTGAGGGTTGCCTGTTCGATTAACACCAAAAGTAAAATTAAAACCACACGTTATTTTTTTAACGCCAAGTTTTTCTTTAAGCATTAAAACAAAATCTTCAGCGCTCATATCTTTAAAATCTAAAAATGATGGGCAAAAGAAAATTTTAACGCCTAACTCCTCAAACAATTTTTGCTTTGTTTCTTTAGTTGTAATAGAAGGAACATGAAAACCACCTATCACACCACTTGGCAACTGTGAAAACGAAAAAACTGCAGGGGTAAACTCACTATTCACTGCTTCTTTGATAACAGCAGAATGCGCTAAATGAACCCCGTCAAAAGCGCCAAGGGCAATTGAAGTATTTTCTTTTTTCTCATAAAGTTCAATACTGTTTACTACTTTCATACTTCACCTTTTAAAACACAACTTTTGGTTTTAATGAATTCTCCTTAATTTCGCCAAGACCTAAAAATTCATCATTACAATAAACTCTATAATACAATGAATTTTCTTTGATTTTAACGCGTTTCAAATCAAGTTCATTACCATTTTTAAAACGTTTTGCTTGATTTTCTGTAATATAAACCGCACAAAAATTTCCGACTGCTTTATCAGCAGGAATGATTGTTTGCGATATATCTTTTTCTAAAAACTCATCAAGAGAGATGCATTCATCAATAGAAAAACCACTTGCTCTTACTCTTTGCAATTCATTCATAAAAGCGCCACATTTGAGTTTTACGCCAATATCATCAATAATAGTACGAATATATGTACCTTTTGAACATTCAACAAGGATTTTTGCATTATCTTTACCATCAAAATCCAAAAGTTCAATATTATAGACAGTAGCCAAACGTGGCTTTCTTTCAACTTCTATTCCTTGCCTTGCTAATTTGTAAAGCTTTACGCCATCTTTTGAAAGCGCTGAATACATTGGCGGAATTTGTGTTATCTCGCCCTTAAAATCTTCTAAAACACTTTCAAGTTCACTTTTTGTAACATTAACGGGTTGATCACTTAAAACTTCACCATCACAATCAAGAGTATCAGTTGTAAGCCCTAAAACAAATAAGTCGGATCGTAGCCATGTCGTTCTG
>JAZRPX010000023.1:0-2004 GCA_045649445.1 Acutalibacteraceae bacterium
AGACCGCTTGGCCTCCGACTTGTAAAGCAATTACTGAAAATTATGAAGTTGTTCATGGTAGTTGGCCAAAAGAGTACAACGAGGTTGTTTTTGTTCTTGATAAAAATAATGAAATCTTTGCAACAGTGCTTTATCAACTTGGTATTTTACCTTCAAAAGAGTATAGAAAATTAGAAAAAAAGATAGAAAATGGAAAAGAATTTACTCTTGAAACTAAAAAATGGAGTTATGAAGACTTTTGTAAACAAAAATTCTATTTAATTCCTGATTGTGATACTTATATAAAAGATGATAATGATAATTTCAAATGCGTTTCTGATGATACAGATGAAATGGAAAAATTGATGAATGATGCTTTGAAATTAAAAGTTGTTGGTGTGATTCGTCCGATAGATAGCAATGACAATCCAAGTGTTTTTGGTGCTGTTGGTTACACGAAAGCGTTAACAGATTATGTTATTGACTGTGCTAATAATAGCGATGTTGTTAAAGAACAACGAAAGAACAAAAAGATAAATGCAATAAATGGTCTCAAGTTTTCTCCTAAAAAAGATTCTGTAAAAATTGAAGATACCAAAAAATATCTTTCTTCTTTAGGTGTTACAGAAAAAGCACAAATGTGTAAAGATTTAATGAAAATGAGTTCTGCTGACGAAAGCACTATGAATCAAATTTCATCAATGAGTGAAACTCAACTTGCATTAATGCTTGATAATTATTTGAAAAATCCAGAAGATAAAGCTCTTTTATCAATTTATGATAATTACATTTCATCTGGTAGTTATGATGAAAACATGAGTTCTTTTGGTGTTATAAACAAAAATGCACCTTCAGTTATAAATATTTATGCGGATAGTTTTGAAAACAAAGAGTTTATTTCTGATTGCATAAATGAGTATAATAAATCGGCAAAAGAAGAAAATAAAATTACTTATACTGATTATGTAGGACTTTTGATGTCATCTGTTACAACTATTATTGATGTAATTTCATATGTTTTAATTGCTTTTGTTGCTGTATCTTTGATTGTTTCTTCTATTATGATTGGAATAATCACCTATATTTCTGTACTAGAGAGAACGAAAGAAATTGGAATACTTCGAGCAATAGGTGCTTCTAAGAAAAACATTTCACAAGTATTTAATGCAGAAACGTTTATTATTGGATTGTTTTCTGGTTTGATTGGTATAGGCATAACATATTTAGCTATAATACCTATCAATATTATTGTACACAATCTAACAGGGGTTGTAAATGTAAATGCTCAATTACCATTGGATAACGCTTTGATTTTGGTGGTTTTAAGCGTTGTTTTGACTTTGATAGGTGGAATAATACCATCTAAAAAAGCGGCTAAAAAAGACCCTGTTACAGCGCTTAGGAGTGAATAAAAAAATGACCTGCGAAAGCAGGTCATTTTTTTATTATTTTTTATCAGTTATAGTATTTTCGATATCTGTAATGAATTTAGACATTTTAACACTGCTCTCACGAACATTTAATGTTGTATTATCTTTTGCAAGATAAGTTACATCGTTACCAATATCACCGCCGTGTTTACCACCATTGTAATAAACTGATTCGATACCATTGTTTTTACCGTTTTTAACTGAATTTTCGAAAAGTCTAGTCATATGTGTTCTTACCGAACCGTCATCATTACATTGTTGAATAAGAACAGGAACAGGGTAGTCGATTGTCATCTTTTTATATAACTCATCAACTCTTTCTTGTGTGTTACAAGAAATGAAATCTTCAAATCCTTCTGCAAAACCAGTTTTACTATCGTTTAAGATATTAGTAAATCTGTAATAAGAGTAAGTAGGAGCATTATAACATATTTATCAATTTTAATATTTTTATATCTGTTTTCTAAATTTAACAATTCGTTCTCGGCAATTTTACCAAGCGTGAGCAACAAATTTTCGGCAGGAGCAAGCCCCTGCCCTACGATATTTGAAAATATGTTTTTGCGATTATGGGTGCAAATTGTTATAAAATAAT
>JAZRPX010000024.1:0-2790 GCA_045649445.1 Acutalibacteraceae bacterium
GGATGAAATTCGGGAGTGCAAAGTTCTTTTTTCAGAAGATGACCTTGACTCAAAACTTAAACAGATTGATGAGAGTTTTTCGCAAATGCTTCTCCGCAAGATTGACGAAAAAGGCATGACTGATGCCGAGTGCTATAAAAAAGCTAACATCGACCGCAAACTCTTTTCAAAAATCCGTAGTGATGTCCATTATAAGCCGAGCAAACCTACCGCAATCGCATTTGCTATCTCCTTGGAACTCTCGCTTGATGAAACTGAGGATATGCTCAAAAAGGCGGGATTTGCGCTTTCTCACAGCAATAAGTTTGATATTATAATCGAATATTTTATAAGCAAAGGCAATTACAATATCTTTGAAATCAACGAGGCACTATTTGCCTTCGACCAAAGCTTACTTGGAGCGTGAGATTATGATTAAGTTTATTTGCTATCCTAAATGCACTACTTGCCAAAGGGCTAAAAAGTGGTTGGATGATAATAAAATTAAATATGAACTTAGAGATATCAAACTCGACAATCCTTCACTTGAAGAATTGAGCGAGTGGTATAATAAAAGTGGACTACCGATAAAGAAATTCTTTAACACAAGTGGGCTTTTGTATAAATCTTTAGACCTTAAAAATAAATTGCCCGAAATGAGCGAGGATGAAATGTTAAACCTTCTCGCAACTGACGGTATGCTTGTTAAAAGACCGTTGCTTATAGGCGATGATTTTGTGATTGTAGGGTTTAAGGAAACTGAGTGGAAAGACATATCACAACAGAACTAAGAAGGTTATAAAATGGCAGAAATAATTAAACTTAACGATTTATTGAATTTAAGCAGTGAGGAATTAAAGACTGTTAAAGTACGTTTTAATCAGAGCAATGGCATTGAAAACCCCATGGATTTGTATTTAAAAAATCCCGAAATAGTAAACAATCAATGGTTTTTATGGCGTACAAAGTCAAAACTATTCAAGGTAGGAGAAATTGCTATCTGCTTATTAAAACTATCATCTGATACTTGGTTATTAACAACAATAAAAAAGATAACTGAAGATTTAGATGTTTGTGATAGCATAAATTATAAAGCTGAAGAATTAGAAAAATACAATAAGTTCTATGGCAGAGTAATTTTAAAATATCATAAAACTGTTCAAACGCAGGTTATGTATCTTGGAACAGTAAAAGATGAATTAGAGGTTTTAGAAATTCTTCCGACCATTTTTGATGGTGATGAATTTGCAGGGTATGATAAAGTATCCCTTTCATATTCACAACTTGAAGCCATTATCAAACTTAAAAAGCAAACTTGGATAGGCGCATTAGAAAATCAAAAAGCAGTTTATCTTCAAACTGATAAAGTAACGGGAAAGTTATATGTTGGCTCTGCAACATCAGATCAAGGGATGTTACTTTCTAGATGGAAAAATTACATAGAGAATGGGCATGGAGGTAATGTAGGGTTAAAAGAATTAGTTAGAGAAAAAGGATTTGACTATATCAAGAAAAACTTCCAATATACCATTATAGAAAATTTCAATGCAAAAGTTGATGACCATTATGTATTAGAACGTGAGTCTTATTGGAAAGAAGTTCTTAGGTCAAGAGAGTTTGGTTACAACAAAAATTAAGAATAATTCTCATAAAACCTTTTTAGAAACCATAACGAAAAATATACTTTGAAAATGTCGCTTGGCATGCGACCTAACCTCTCTTTTATTGGTGTACAATGGTGTCATCAAATGAAAGAGAGGTTTCCTATTATGAAAAACAACATTACTGAACTCGTATTTATTTTGGACAGAAGTGGCTCGATGGCGGGTCTTGAGAGTGACACAATTGGTGGATACAATTCTATGATTGAAAAGCAGAAGAAACAAGATGGCGGTTGTTATGTATCGACCGTACTTTTTGATGATGAAAGTGAAGTTCTGCACGATCGTGTAAAGCTCAGCGACATCTCGAAGATGACCGACAACGATTACACAGTTCGTGGTTGCACAGCACTTATTGATGCTATCGGCGGTGCAATTCACCACATCGGCAACATTCACAAGTATGCTCGTCCTGAGGATGTTCCGGAGCATACTATGTTCGTAATCACAACCGACGGTCAGGAAAACGCAAGTCATAAGTACACAAGCGAACAGGTTAAAAAGATGATTGAGAGACAAAAAGAAAAATATGGTTGGGAGTTTCTTTTTATCGGTGCAAACATTGATGCGGTTGAAACTGCAGCACGTTATGGTATTGATAAAGACAGAGCAGTAAATTATAACGCTGACGGTCAAGGTACGCATATTCTTTATGAGTCAGTTGCGAAAGCAGTTTGCAATGTTAGAGCAAGTGCACCGCTGAGCGCCGACTGGAGCGAAGACATTAACGCAGACTACCAACGAAGAGGAAAAAAGAATAAATAAAAATTTTAGGCGAGGGTTAAACCTCGCCTTATTTTTTGTTTATATGAGTAAAAAAAGTCGATTAAAAAACATGGGGTAATAATATTTTAACGTTTATGAAATACACTCTCCCCCTTATAGGGGTATTATTGTAATATATTCATAATCCATAAAGAAATTGAATCAAAATGCAACAAAAAGGAATCAAAAGGGTATAAATGACGTTCTGATGAAGTCTAACGCAATTTCTCGCAACCTAAGGCTCAATAATAAAAAATCTATAAATATCGTTTTTCATTTCGATATGATAAGAGTTTCGAGAGTGTTTTTGCGAAAAAATTATGCTATTTTCGATATGATTTTCTTTTGCAAAAACTCGTTTTAAAATGACAAGAAAATTATTATC
>JAZRPX010000025.1:0-1604 GCA_045649445.1 Acutalibacteraceae bacterium
TGTGTAAAGGGGGCTGGATTTTTGTGAAGCAAAAAGACTGGGGGATTGTTTATAAAATTAAAATAAGATTGTTGTATTAGTTTACAATCCCTCCGTCAAAAATCAAAGATTTTCGCCACCTCCCTTTACACAAGGGAGGCTTTTAATAACTGTACAAACTTCTTACAAAACTAAATCTCCGCCATCGGTATGAATAATCATAAAAATATCTTGCTCTTTTAAATCTTTATCTTTCACATAAACGATTATGTCTTCATCTAACTGCGTTTTGCAATGAAACTCAAAACAATAAATCTCATTTAAAGCGTTATCAGTAACAAGCGCTTTGTTAACCGATTCCATCCTCAAATCATCGCTTATTATTTTTCTTGCTTGTGCTTCGGTGTGTTTGTAAGTGTATTTTTCTCTATTATGGTGATTCATAACAAATCCCCTTGCCTCTACTTGAACAACATCACCATCTTCTAAACTGACGCTAACTTTAATTAAATCAGAATAATAAGTTACTCCATTTTCATAAAACGCAAAATTGATTGTTGCAACATTTTCATTAATGATATAATAACTTTCTTTAAACTGTAAACCCGTTATTTTATTAAGATATTTTTTAGCATTTTCTATTGCAACAGAAATAGAAACCTTTGAGTTTTCGGCATCGGTTTCTTTATTCATATAAAGGCAATAACCACCCTTTTTTGTTATTGCGCAGGTAGTTTCATCATCTGCAAAAATATAACTCTCTGTTGTTGAAGTTTCATCACCGATATATTTTAAATCATCTTCATCTGCAAAAATTTTAGCGCGTTTTAGCGCCTCGTCTTTTGAAACTATCGGCTTTGATTCTAACAATTTTGGTTTTGCAGAAATAACATGGTCTGAAAAAGGTCCGTCATAAATTAGCGTTGGCGCACTCTCGCTAATCTGTGCGATATCTTCGGTTGCGCTAAAAAACTCGGTATTATTGCTAATCTTATTCATAATATTATCAACATCATCTTTGAATTTTTCGCTATCTTCAAAACTACTTGCAACGCTAGAAATTTCAGTTGTTAGTTTATCACTAAATTCAATTAGTTTTTTAAGTTGCGTTTTATTTTTTTGCGCAATCTTTTCATTTTCTGAAACTGCAACTGCTTTTGAAAAGTCCCCTGCTGTTGATAAAAATTTATAGATATTTTCACTTATATTTGGTGAAACAGGAAGGCGCTCTAAACATTCTTTAGCACAAGCAGAGTTTTTATAAATATCAGATGAAAGAGAAGTGAGCATACTATTAGATGTTGAATAAAACTGCTTTTTTAAATCGTTGTTTATACTGTTAAGAAGCGAAGAAAACTCTGATAACGATTGTTTATAAGAAAGTTCAATTCTTGATTTCAACTTATTTTTGCAAACGCATTCTTTAATTAAAAACCCACCTAAAACAAAAACAAACGCTAGCGCAAAACTAATAACTCTTACTAAACATCTTCTTTTTAACTTCATAAAAATACCTTCTTTTTAAAAGATTACAAATATTTTTTACTAAAAACATTAAACTATGCGTATTTTTATTGTAAAATAAAAATAAATCTGTTATAATGTAAGATATATTTCTTGAAAGG
>JAZRPX010000026.1:0-12131 GCA_045649445.1 Acutalibacteraceae bacterium
CTTGGCTCACAGAACGACATGGCTACGATCCGACTTGATATGCCATTCTTGGAAGATGGTACACCATTGCAGATTGTACTAAACCCTCTTGGCGTTCCTTCTCGTATGAACATCGGTCAGGTGCTTGAAGTTCATTTGGGTTATGCTGCTAAAGCGCTCGGCTGGAAGGTTTGCACAAGAGTATTTGATGGCGCTCATGAGTCTGATATTCGTGAATGCTTGAAAATGGCAGGTTATGAAGAAGATGGTAAAACAGTTCTTTATGATGGTAGAACAGGTTTACCATTTGATAATAGAGTAACAGTTGGTTATATGTACTTCTTGAAGCTTCATCACTTGGTTGATGATAAGATTCACGCTCGTTCAACTGGTCCTTACTCACTTGTAACACAACAACCACTCGGTGGTAAAGCACAATTCGGTGGTCAGCGTTTCGGTGAAATGGAAGTTTGGGCGCTTGAAGCTTACGGCGCTGCTTACACATTACAAGAAATCTTGACTGTTAAGTCTGATGACGTTGTTGGCCGTGTTAAAACTTATGAATCAATTGTTAAAGGTAACAACATTCCTAAAGCAGGTATTCCTGAATCATTCAAGGTTCTTATCAAAGAGTTGCAGTCATTAGCGCTTGATGTTAAGGTTCTTGATAAAGATAATAATGAAATCGATATCAAACAATCATTTGATGACGATGATGATATGATTGTTGCACCACCAGCACCAATCGAAGATGATGATGCAGTTATGGTTGCTGATGACTTAACTGGTTATGGTCTTGAAGATGAGAATGGCGATGCAATTACAGAAGAATATGAAGAATCGTATGAAAATTACGATGAAGAAATGTAAGGGAGGAGAAAATTATGCAAAATACAGATTTTGAAAAAATTCGCATTGGGCTTGCTTCTCCTGAACAAATCAGAGAATGGTCTTATGGCGAGGTTACAAAACCAGAAACTATTAACTACCGTACATTAAAACCAGAAAGAGATGGTCTTTTCTGCGAAAAGATTTTTGGACCACAAAAAGACTGGGAATGTCATTGCGGTAAGTATAAAAGAATTCGTTATAAAGGCAAAGTTTGTGAACGTTGTGGCGTTGAAATCACAAGAAGTAAAGTTCGTCGTGAGAGAATGGGTTCAATTGAACTCGCTGCTCCTGTTTCACATATCTGGTACTTTAAAACTATTCCGTCAAGAATGGGTCTTGTTCTTGATATGTCTCCAAGAGACCTTGAACAAGTACTTTATTTCTCAAAATACGTTGTTGTTGACCCAGGTTCAACTCCACTTGTAAAACAACAACTTCTCTCAGAAACTCAATATATGGAGTGGTATGAGAAATATGAAGACGATTTTGTTGCTGAAATGGGTGCAGAAGCAATTAAAAGATTGCTTTCTGAAATTGACCTTGAAAAACTTTCAGAAGAATTAAAAGCTGAAATGGAAGAAGCAACAGGTCAAAAGAAAATTAGAATTGGTAAACGATTGGAAGTTGTTGAATCATTCCGTCTTTCAGGCAACCGTCCTGAATGGATGATTCTTGACGTTCTTCCTGTAATTCCACCAGATATTCGTCCTATGGTACAACTTGATGGTGGTAGATTTGCTACTTCTGACCTTAATGACCTTTACAGACGTGTTATCAACAGAAATAACCGTTTGGCTCGTCTTTTAGAGCTTGGCGCTCCAAGCATTATCGTTAGAAATGAAAAGAGAATGCTTCAAGAAGCTGTTGACGCACTTATTGATAACGGCCGTCGTGGTAGAGCTGTAACAGGCCCTAACAACAGAGCATTGAAATCACTTTCTGATATGCTTAAAGGTAAACAAGGTCGTTTCCGTCAAAACCTTCTTGGTAAACGTGTTGACTATTCTGGTCGTTCAGTTATCGTTGTTGGTCCTGAACTTAAAATTTATCAGTGCGGTCTTCCAAAAGAGATGGCTCTTGAACTTTTCAAACCATTCGTTATGAAACATTTGGTTGAAACAAATGTTGCTTCTAACATTAAATCTGCTAGAAAAATGTTAGAGAGAGTTAGAGATGAAGTTTGGGATGCTTTGGCTGTTGTTATTAAAGACCACCCAGTATTCTTAAACCGTGCTCCAACACTTCACCGTCTTGGTATTCAAGCGTTTGAGCCAGTTTTGGTTGAAGGTAGAGCGTTAAAACTCCATCCACTCGTTTGTACAGCGTTCAATGCTGACTTTGACGGTGACCAAATGGCTGTTCACGTTCCTCTTTCAGCAGAAGCGCAAGCAGAAGCAAGAATTCTTATGCTCGCTGCTAACAACCTTTTAAAACCATCTGATGGTAAGCCAGTTGCAGTGCCTACTCAAGATATGGTTTTAGGTTCATATTACCTTACACTCGTAAGAGCAGATGAACCAGGTACAGGTAAAGTATTCCGTAGCAAAGAAGAAGCTATTATGGCTTATGAAAATAATGTTGTTGGTCTTCATGCGCCAATCAAAGTAAGAGTTTGCGGCGAAGTAAACGGCGAAACTGTTACAAGAATTATTGATGCTACTGTTGGTTATCTCATTTTCAATGAGTCTATTCCACAAAACTTGGGCTTTACTGATAGAAGTGTAGAAGGTCACGAATTAGACCTTGAAATCCATTTCGATGTAAACGAAGATGGCACTTATAAAGCAAATAAAGCAGGCAAGAAATTGCTTGGTAAAATTGTTGATGCTTGTATTCGTATCAATGGTACAGCTGTTACTGCTGAAGTTCTTGATAACATCAAAGCAACAGGTTATAAGTATTCAACAAAAGGTGCGATTACAATTGCTGTTTCTGACGCAATTATCCCACCAATTAAAGCACAAAAAATTGCAGAAGCTGAAGAACAAGTTGATAAAGTTAATAAAATGTTCCGCAGAGGTATGCTTTCTGCAAATGAAAAATCTAAAAAGGTACAAGAGATTTGGGAAGAAACAGTTAATGATGTTTCTGCCGCTTTGACTGAAAACTTGCAAGAATACAACCCAATCAATATGATGGTTGATTCAGGTGCCCGTGGTTCTGTGAGCCAGATTCGTCAGCTCGCAGGTATGCGTGGTCTTATCGCAAATACTTCAGGTAAAATCATCGAAGTGCCAATTCGTTCTAACTACCGTGAAGGTCTTAACGTACAAGAGTACTTTATTTCTTCTCGTGGTGCGCGTAAAGGTCTTGCCGATACAGCGCTTAGAACTGCTGACTCAGGTTACTTGACTCGTCGTCTTGTTGATATTTCTCAAGATGTTATTATCAGAGAAGATGACTGTAAATCTGATGAGGGCTTGTTAGTTTACGGCATTTACGAAGGCAAACAGCTTATCGAGCCACTTGCTGACCGTCTTATCGGCCGTTATCTTAAAGACCCTGTATACCACCCAGAAACAAATGAATTGTTGATGGGCACAGAAGATATGATCACTTATGACGATGCTATGCGCATTGTTGCTGCAGGCGTTAAAGAGTGCGTAATTCGTTCAATCATTACTTGTAAAGCTAAAAAAGGTATCTGTAAAAAATGTTACGGTGTTAACCTTGCAACAGGCACACCAGTTGCTGTTGGTGAAGCAGTTGGTATCGTAGCGGCTCAATCAATCGGTGAGCCAGGTACACAGCTTACAATGCGTACTTTCCATACTGGTGGTATCGCATCAAGCGAAGATATTACACAAGGTCTTCCACGTGTCGAAGAACTTTTCGAAGCGCGTAGACCAAAACACTCTGCATATCTTACTGAAATTGCAGGTATCGTTAGAATCGAAAACATCAAGAAAAACAAAGAAATCGTTGTTACTGATGTTAACGGTGCTGATGAAAAGAGATATTCAATCCCTTATGACTATCGTATTCTCGTTGAAGATGGCGATATGGTTGAAAAAGGTCAACAAATTACTGATGGTGTAATTTATCCACAAGATATTCTTGCAATTCTCGGTGAACACGCTGTTCAAAACTATATTATTGAGCAAGTTCAATCAGTTTACCGTTTACAAGGTGTTGATATCAACGATAAACACATTGAGGTTATCGTTCGTCAAATGATGAGAAAGCGTAGAGTAACAGATAACGGTTCTTCACAAAACTTGATTCCAAGTACAATGGTTGAGCGTG
The DNA here is from genome assembly GCA_045649445.1 of Acutalibacteraceae bacterium. Classification (GTDB taxonomy): domain Bacteria; phylum Bacillota; class Clostridia; order Oscillospirales; family Acutalibacteraceae; genus RUG11462. The sequence goes on from JAZRPX010000026.1 coordinate 4,117, forward strand.
GTATGTTCTATGCTGAATATAACGATATCAAAGCAAGAATTGATGCTGGCGAAGAAGGTCTTGCATTGCCAGAAGCTCAAGCTACATTGCTTGGTATTACAAAAGCTTCTCTTGCTACTGATTCATTCCTTTCAGCTGCTTCATTCCAAGAAACAACAAGAGTTCTTACAGAAGCTGCTATTAAGGGTAAAGAAGATGAACTCTTCGGTCTTAAAGAAAACGTTATCATCGGTAACTTAATTCCTGCTGGTACAGGTATGAAGTGTTATTCACAAGCATCTTTCGATGTTGAAGAAACTGATGAAGCGCAAGAAGAAGTAGTTTATTCAATAGGTGAATAGTTAAAAAAACGCACTCGTGTTTCGAGTGCGTTTTTTGTATATTTTGCATATATTTTTGCAATATTTTTTTGTTGATTTTGCAATGGAATTCATAAAAATAATATGGTATAATATAGAAAAATAAAAAAAGGAGTGTTTTATAACATGAAAAAATTATTATCTATTTTATTATCATTGCTTATGGTATTATCAGTAATTCCGTTTACAATGATGAGCGCAAGTGCTGATGGCGTAGTCGCATATCAAACAATTGTTGATATGTCTGATTACGATGGCGCTAATATTAATGTGTATTCGTCGTACACAAAAGGTCTTACTCGTTCGTACAACGTCGGCTGTTCTTACGATGCTGAGCTTGAAGCGATGAAGCTTACCCGTGGCGTTTATGACCCTTGCGGACTTTACTACTTTGATGACTCGCTTGGAACTAAATTCTCTGACTCATTAGGTTTTAGAGTATGGGTTAAAGGTGATGCAGCTTCAGGCGCTGACGTAACTTCTAACAGCAATATTTACTATCTTTTTGATACAATAAATGAAGATGGCACACATACTGCTTATGCAGCTTCTTGGTACTCTAACTCAAGTTATAAGCATGTTATACCGGCAGAAGGTGGTTGGCTTGAATTTCGTTGGGAAACCGCTGGAAAGAGCTATGGTAAACAAGCAGGATTGACAGTTAACAGACCAGGCCTTCAAACAAATGGCACTACTGGTTATGTTCCATCACAATGGCTTGATAAAGTAGATGGTTTTGCAATTGGTTTTGGAGAAGCAGGAGCAGGTAAAATCTACTATGTAGGTGATTTTCAACTTATCAAACCTGCAGTAACAGTTAATGTTGATGGTCAAGACATTGTTAGCATTTCAGGTGAAAAAATTACATTGCCTGCACCTACAACAGAAGGCGTTATTGCTTATTCAGATGGTGAAAAACTTTATTATCCAGGTGAAGAATATGTAGTTCCTGGTGATATTACTCTTACAAATATCAAAACAATCATCGGCGAAGATGATGAACATGATTTTGTTTTTGATACAACAGATAAAGCATATACAGGTAGCGAAATTTGCCCTACAGTTACTTCTGCAACTTTAGTTGAGGGTGAAGATTATGTTGTTTCTTATGAAAATAATGTAAATGTAGGCACTGGTACAGTTAAAGTTTTGGGTATAGGCAACTGCTTTATCGATGTTTCAGCAAACTTTAACATTATACCAAAAACTATTGAAGTGTCAGACTTTGATATCGCTGCTGATGGTCTTGTTTACACAGGTGAAGAAATTAAACCTGTAGTTACTTCAGATGTGTTTAATGAAGATGATTATACTGTTACTTACTTTGATAATGTAAATGCAGGTAACAATGCAAAATTATTAATTGAAGCAACTGCAGATAAAAACGGTTATGGCACAATTGAAGTTCCATTTGAAATTTTGCAAAAACCAATTGCAGATAGCGATTTTGAATTTGATTTAGAAAACAAAGTTTTCGAAGATAAAGAAATTTGTCCTGAAGTTAAATCTGAATTAGGATTCAGCACAGATTATATGGTTGGTTATTCAAATAATATAAATGTTGGTACAGCAAACATCTTTGTTGAAGGTATCGGCAACTATACAGGCAAAATTGAGAAAACTTTCAATATTGTTCCAAAAGCAATTGATGAAAGTATGTTTACAGTTGATGTAAGTGATAAAGTTTACAAAAACGAAGAAATCTGCCCTGAAGTTACTTCAACATTAGGCGAAGATGATTACAAGGTTGAATATGCAGATAATATTGATGCAGGCACAGGTCATGTTTTTGTAACAGGTATTGGCAACTATGCAGAAACTCTTGATTATGAATTTACAATTAAAACAAAAGAGCTTGTTGCAGATGATTTTGTAGTTGATACAGAAGATAAACATTACACAGGTTTAGATTTTGAAGATCTTGTAACTTCAGAAAATCTTAAAGATGGTGACTATTCTGTTGCTTATGAAAACAATAAATATCCAGGCACAGCTACTATCACTATCACAGGTGCTAACAACTGTACAGGCGAACTTACTTATACATTCAACATTCTTAAAAAAGTTATAACAAAAGAAGAATTCACAGTTGATGTAAGCGATAAAGAATATACTTCTTATGAAATCAAACCAGAGGTTGTTACAGATTTATCAGGTGATGACTATCAGGTTGTATATTCAAACAATACCAATGTTGGTACTGCAACTATCACTATCACAGGTGTTGGTTCAAACTGTGAAGGTGAAGTTAAATATGAATTTAATGTAGTTCAAAAAGAGATTACAGAAGATGATTTCTCATTAAGCAATTCAGAGTTTATTTATAAAGGCGAAGAATTCACTCCTGAAGTTTTAACAATCTTTGGCGAAGAAAACTACACAGTAGAATATGCTGATAATTTAGATGCAGGTACAGCAACTGTTACTATCACAGGTAAAAACAATCTTAAAGGCACACTTGATATTGAATTCACAATTGATACTGCTCCTATCGTAAGCCGTGCAGCTGATTTTGAATATGAATATTTAGATGTAATTTACACAGGCGAAGAACTTTGCCCAGTAATTACTGCAAAAGGATTAGTTGAAGGCGAAGATTTCGTTGTTGAATATAAAGATAATATCGATGTTGGTACTGCTACTGCAACAATTAAAGGTATCGGCAACTATTCAGATGAGTTTATTTATAATTTCCATATCGGTGAAAAAGAAATTAAAACTGATGATTTTGTAGTTGATGTGGCTGATAAAGTTTACACAGGCAAGGCATTAGAAACTGAAATTAAAACCGAACTTACTGATGATGATTTTAAAGTTGAGTATAATGATAATGTTAATGTTGGTACTGCTACTATCACTATCACAGGTAAAGGCAATTATAAAGGCGTTTTAACTTATAACTTTGCTATTACACCAAAAGCAATTACAAATGATGACTTTAAAGTTGATGTGGCTGATAAAGTTTATACAGGCGAAGGAATTTTACCTGCAATCTCAACTGTTCTTGTTGCAGATAAGGATTACACAGTTATTTGTGAAAACAACTTAAATGCAGGTAAGGTTTATGTAGTAATCGCAGGTGTTGGCAATTACACAGGTTCACTTGAGTATAATTTCAATATTACTCCAAAAATGATTACCGATGCAGACTTCACTGTTGATACAACTGCAAAAACATTTACAGGCAAAGAAATCACAATTGATATTAAATCAAAACTTGTAAAAGACGTTGATTATAAAGTTGAATATGAAAACAATGTAAATGCAGGCACAGGTGTTGCTTATATCACAGGTATTGGTAACTATCAAGGTCAAACATTCTTTGAATTCCAAATTGCTAAAAAAGCAATTACTGATGCAGATTTCACAGTTGATACAAGTGTAAAATATTATGATGGTACTGCAAAAGAAGTAGAAATCAAATCAGACCTTGTATTGAATAAAGATTACGTTGTTGTTTATTCAAATAACGTTGAAATGGGCCAGGCAATGGTATCAATTACAGGTGTTGGCAACTATCAAGGTAACTTGTTGAAATCATTTATGATTGAAGAATTTATCTGTGACCATTCAACAATTTATGTAATCGGCAAGGTAGACGCAACATACTTCAAAGCTGGTTATACTGGTGATAAAAAGTGTGGCATTTGCGGTGGCTTGCTTGAACAAGGTTCACAAATTAAAAAATTAAAGCTCCAAAAACCTAAATTCACAGCAAAACAAAAGGGTAATAAGATTAAAGTTTCTTATAAAAAGGTTAAAGGCGCTACTGGTTTCCAAGTTAGATATAGAATTAAAGGTAAATGGAAAGTTAAAAACTTTAATGCTAAAAAGAATGCAACTAAATTCCTTAAAAATCTCAAAAAAGGTACTTATAAAGTACAAGTTAGAGCTTTTGTAAAACAAGGAAAAGCTAAAGCATATTCTGCTTGGGGCAAAACTGCTAAAGTTAAAATGAAATAAGCAACAAAAAAGGAGTTCCATTTGGAACTCCTTTTTTATATTTCTGGTTTAAAGCAAGGCATTAATTGTAGTTTAAATAAATTTTGCTTGTGCTTTTTATCAATAATCTCTTTTGTTTGTTCGTTTTCTATTATTCCTTCGCGAATGTATTTATCAAGCTCTGCATAAGTAAAGCCCAAATTTTCTTCATCAGTTTTACCGCAAAGACCATCAATAGGTGTTTTATCAACCAATTCTTTTGGTAATCCCAATTCGTAGCCGATTTGTTTAACTTCAGTAACGGTAAGGTTTGAAAGTGGAGAAAAATCACCAACAGAATCACCGTATCTCGTTGAATACCCAACCCAATCTTCAGACAAATTGCAAGTGTTTGCAACTCTGCCGTTAACACTCTGTGAAACTGCATAAAGTGTTGTCATTCTAACTCTTGGCGGAATGTTTTGAATGGTTTGCGGTGTTATTTCAATATCTTTTGGCAGATTGTTTATAACTGCTTCAACTGCGTCTTTAACATTGACAACAAAATGCTTAATGTTAAGATGGTTAACAAGCATATAAGCCATATCGATATCGTGTTGCTCGCCTTGGGGCATCAAAACACCGAAAACTCTATCTTTACCAAGCGCTTCAACTAAAAGCGCCGCAACAACCGAACTGTCTTTACCACCAGATATACCAACAACGGCGTTGCAGTTGTTTCCGTTCTTTTCAAAAAAATCTCTAATCCATAAAACGCATTGGTCTTTTGTTTTTTGAGCATCAAACATATTATCACTCCTTGAAGATAATATTACCACAAACTTAAATCAAATACAAGTTGTTTTATTATTTATAATGTGTTATACTTTACTTATAATAAAACAAGGAGAAAGGTTTTATGCAGATTGCAGGTTTTCAAAAATTAACAGCGCTTGATTATCCTAATCATGTTGCTTGTATTGTTTTTACAAAGGGGTGTAATTTTAGATGCCCGTTTTGTCATAATGCTTCGCTTGTTACTCATACACAAGATGCTGACGAGTTTTCACAAGAAGAAATTTTAGAGTATTTAGAAAAACGAAAAGGCATTTTAGATGGCGTTGTTATAACAGGTGGCGAACCACTTCTTCAAAATGATATTGAAGATTTTTTGAAAAAAATTAAAAAAATAGGGTATGATATTAAACTTGATACAAACGGAACATTTCCCGAAAAACTCATATCTTTAGTTAATAAAGGTCTTGTTGATTACGTTGCAATGGATATTAAAAATTGTAAAGAAAAATATAATGAAACCGCAGGCGTAAGCAACGTTAATTATGAAGACATTCAAAAGAGTATAGACTTTTTGATGATGGGTTTTGTTGATTATGAATTTAGAACAACTGTTGTTAATGAATTGCACACTATACAAGATATAGGGGCAATTGCTCAATCAATAAAAGGTGCGAAAAAGTACTTTTTGCAGAGTTTTGTTGACTCCGGAGACATAATTGGTGGTAATCTTTCATCAGTATCAACAAAAACATTGCATGAAATGTGTGCAGTTTCAACAAAATTCGTTGAAAACTGCAATTTGCGCTAAAAAAACACAATATCTTGTATTTTTACTCTTGACAAACTACTAAATATGCTTTATAATGAATATGCTCACAAAAAAGAAAACGCCATTTTCCTAGTGAAAAAGGGCGTTTTTAAATCTAAAAATATGGAGGAGAAAATATGTATAGAGTAGTAAAAAGAGACGGAAAAGTTGTAGATTTTAATCTTTCTAAAATTTCTGATGCTATTGCTCAAGCTTTTGAAGCTTGTCAAAAAGAGTATAACCAAGATATTATTGATTTCTTGGCATTAAAGGTTACAGCAGCTTTCACCGAAAAAATTGAAGATGGCAAAATTTCAGTAGAGCATATTCAAGATAGCGTTGAGTCTGTGCTTATTAAGGCGGGTTATGATGATGTATCAAAGGCATACATTATTTATAGAAGACAAAGAGAAAAAATCCGTAATATCAACGCAACAATGGTTGACTATAAGGAAATCGTTGATAATTACCTTAATATTAATGACTGGCGTGTTAAAGAAAATTCAACTGTAACATATTCAGTTGGTGGTTTGATTCTTTCAAACTCAGGCGCAGTTACTGCTAACTATTGGTTATCAGAAATTTATGATGATGAAATTGGCAATGCTCATAGAAATGCTGATATTCATATTCATGACCTTTCAATGCTCACAGGTTACTGTGCAGGTTGGTCATTAAAACAACTCATTCAAGAAGGTCTTGGTGGCGTGCCTGGTAAGATTACTTCTGCTCCAGCTTCTCACCTTTCAACCCTTTGTAACCAAATGGTAAACTTCTTAGGTATTATGCAAAACGAATGGGCAGGCGCTCAAGCTTTCTCATCATTTGATACTTATCTTGCACCATTTGTAAGAGTTGATAACTTAACTTATAAAGAAGTAAAACAATGTATTCAGTCATTCATTTATGGTGTTAATACTCCATCAAGATGGGGTACTCAATCACCATTTACAAACATCACTCTTGACTGGGTAGTTCCTGCCGACTTAGCAGAACTCAACTGTATTGTTGGCGGCAAAGAAATGGATTTCAAATATAAAGATTCTAAAGCTGAAATGGATATGATTAACAAAGCGTTCATTGAAGTTATGGTTGAAGGCGATGCTAACGGCCGTGGTTTCCAATATCCAATTCCAACTTACTCAATCACAAAAGATTTTGATTGGTCTGAAACAGAGAACAATAAACTTCTCTTTGAGATGACTGCAAAATATGGTACACCTTATTTCTCAAACTACATCAACTCTGATATGGAACCTTCAGACGTTCGTTCAATGTGTTGTAGACTTCGTCTTGACCTTAGAGAACTCCGTAAAAAATCAGGTGGTTTCTTCGGCAGTGGTGAGTCAACAGGTTCTGTTGGTGTTGTTACTATCAACTTGCCAAGAATTGCTTATGTTGCAAAAGATAAAGCAGATTTCTTTGCTCGTCTTGATAGAATTATGGATATCGCTGCTCGTTCATTACATGTTAAGAGAACAGTTATTACAAAACTTTTAGACGCAGGTCTTTATCCATATACAAAGAGATACCTCGGTACATTTAATAACCACTTCTCAACAATCGGTCTTGTTGGTATGAATGAAGTTGGTCTTAATGCTAATTGGCTTAAGAAAGACCTTACAAATGTTGAAACTCAAGAATTCGGCAAAGAAGTTCTTAATCATATGAGAGAGCGTCTTTCAGATTATCAAGAGCAGTATGGTGACCTTTACAACTTAGAGGCAACTCCTGCTGAATCAACTGCTTTCCGTCTTGCAAAACACGATTTGAAACACTATCCTGATATTATTACAGCAGGTCAAGGTGAAGGTGAAACACCTTATTATACAAACTCTTCACACTTGCCAGTTGGTTATACAGAAGATATCTTCTCAGCGCTTGATGTTCAAGATGGCTTGCAAACACTTTACACTTCAGGTACAGTATTCCACGCTTTCTTAGGTCAAAAACTTCCTGATTGGAAGGCTGCTGCTAACCTTGTTAAGAAGATTGCAGAAAACTACAAACTTCCATACTACACCATGTCTCCAACGTATTCAGTATGTGCTGAACACGGATACATTGCAGGCGAAGTTTATGAATGTCCTACTTGTGGTAAGACTACCGAAGTTTACAGCCGTATAACC
>JAZRPX010000027.1:0-9155 GCA_045649445.1 Acutalibacteraceae bacterium
TGATGGTATGGAAAACGCGAGTCGCAAATATTCAAGCGAGCGAGTAAAGAAGATGATTGAGCGCCAAAAAGAGCGATATGGTTGGGAGTTTTTGTTTATCGGCGCGAATATCGATGCAGTTGAAACTGCGGCGAGTTATGGAATCGGTGCAGACCGCGCAGTTGATTATGAATGCGATAGCGAAGGCACACATATTTTGTATGAGTCAGTTAGCGCAGCAGTTAGTAATATGCGCGCAGGCAAACCGTTAGCTGCTAATTGGAGCAAGGATATTAACGAGGATTATAAAAAAAGAGGTAGAAGGTAAAAATCAATCACCCCACTGAAATTCAGTGGGGTTGTGTTGCAGATGTTTAAAAAATGTGCTATAATGAATTTGCAAAACTCAAAAAAATCAAGGAGAACAAAAATGAAGATAGATTTTTCAGTTGAAGAATATTTTAAAGAATTAAATCTAATGGAAGAACAATATGGTCAAGAAGAGGATTTATATCCTTGGATTTATATGCTTTTGCAAATGGCAGAGTGCAAAAAGAAGGAACAAGACAAAAAATATTCTGGTGTTTCTATCAGAGATGTGCATAATGCAAATTGTTTAAGTTATTATGCTTGTAAAGAAAATGATGATTATTGGAAATTGCGTTGGGAATTAACTAAAAGAGTTGGTCCGCCGGATATAGCAATAATTAATGGAACTGAAATCGTTGGTTGTGTGGAAATTAAACAACTTGGAAAAGCTTTGCTTTTAAACTCTAAAAAAACTGAGTTTTCAATAGGAAGGCCATCTGAAATGAGTTACATATTAAAATATTTCAAAACTGGTAGCAAAGGAACCGATGAAGACAAATGTACAATTGAAAAATATAAAGGCATTGAAACTAACAAAGGATTTGTTGTAAAGAGCAAATGTATTAAAGGTTTAGAAGATATAGCAAAAGATATCTTATGTAACGGAAGCAAAAAATTGATAGCGAACAACAAAGGAAAAGGATTATGGAAATATGAAACTTCAGAATTGTCAAAAGCAAAAGGAAGAAACCAATTAGCAGGACATTTGGACAAATTTAAAAAAGTAATATACACCAATGGATTAGAATTTTATTATTTAAAATCAATTCAAGATAGCGAGCAAAACAAAGATGTTATTAAGGTTAAATGTTTAGGCGATTTAAGCAGTTGTTACGAAGCCTATAAAAAAGATTCAGAAAATTTTGATTTTGAATCGGAAAAAATTAAAGAAGAATGGACAAAACTTATTGAAGGTTTAGCAAATATAGAATGGTATGTAAAACCTAAAGAAGAAAAAGAAAAGGAATAGATAAATGCCTGAATATAAAATTAGAAAGATTAATGCTAAAAAACTTTTAGATTTAGAAACAATAACTAAAAATGAAGATGGAGTAAACAGAGAAATTAAACTTGATTTTGATGATGCTACTATATTTAATTTAGTTGTTGAAGAGCAACTTGTTATGGATGATAATGCGCTTTTTTATCAATTGCGCCAGGTTTTAGGCAATAATGATGAAGAAGACTCTGAGTTGCTTTTAAATGAAATTGTGATTCTTGATTTTAATGACATATATAAAAAGAAAAGTGATTTAACTAAAGAAAGCATTTCAGCTTTATTTGAAAAAGGATTTGTTATTAAATCAAATAACAAAGAAATTCACATGATGCCGTTTGATAAAAGTGGTAATATGAGCAGAAAATGCAGAATGACTTTTATAAGCGAAGAAAGACTTGAAGAAATAAATAAAAGACTTAATCTTGGCATTGATTTTGATGAAATAGAAGTTGTGTTAAGCAAATACTATGCTTATCGTGGCTTGTATTTATCGAGCGCTAAAAGAATAGAACACGATGGATTAAAATTGACACCTGAAACTCTTGTTGTAATAGGAGATGTTCAAACAAAATTTTTGCATTATGCCAAAGGTGTAATAGTGAAAAACGCAACTGTGAAACAAATGGGTTCGGAGTGCGAAGTTGAATTTGCTGATGAAGTAACAAGTGAGAAAATCGAAGCGCCTTATGATGGTCAAGGTTTAATTAGCCCTAAATACGCAGAATTTATTAATGACGCAATGAATCCTGCAAAAACAATAAATTCTTTTCAAATTCGCTTGCCTTTTGCTAAAGGTATGCTTCATAATGTTGATTTTCACGCGTTTTTTGAAGAATTTGACCCAAACTATAATAAAGAAAAAGATTACATTATTGAAGATGCTTTTGGTTTTAAAAGAGATTTGAAAAAAGCGCAGATTATTATTCCTAAAAGTATGTTTAAATGTAGCAAGTGGTTAAAGTGTTATTGTGAGAAACGCTCAATAAAAGACCCTATGCAGTTTTATTGCGAGCAGGTTGAAAATTATAATCATGCGTTATATGTTAGTTCAACAGATATTCCTTATGGTAATTCAAAAGCTACACATTTAACATATCAAATGTTGAATACTCTTGCATTAACAGAAGAGCAATTTAATGCGATAATTAAAAATCAACTTGATTATATAGAAAATCCTATAAAATATCTTGAATTAATTAATGGCCAGATGGTTACCGAAGATGAAATTGATGAAAATGCAAGTTATGAATTACCAAACTGGCAAAGGGCAGTAATGATAAACCCTGTTTTTAGCAAACTTTCTTATATCAAAGGTCAACTAACTAATATTCAAACATCGCTTAAAACAAAATTACTTTTTGGTAAAATTGTTGTTAGTGGTGAAACTCGTTTTCTTGCAAGAGATTTGCCTCATATGTTAGTTACATTGATACAAAACAATGAAGCAAAGAAAAAACTCAACGGATATAAAATATATGATTATAAATTCTTTTTACCTCAAGGTGACAATCAAAAAAATATCGAATTGAATTATGAAAATTGTTATGCTTTTTTCAGAAGCCCACATCTTTCAAGAAATGAGCAATCGGTATTAATGCCTGTTGTTGAAAATCAAAAATTTAAAAAATATAATGAAACAGTAAAAAGCTTTAAAAAATATTTTTCTCATCTTACTGGTGTAGTTATGTTTGGCTTTGAGTCTGTTGATTCCGCAGTGTTAGGTGGTGCTGATTTTGATGGCGATTTAGTTGCTATGATTGCTGATGAAAATGTTGTTAAAGCGGTAATGCAAGGGTGTTATAAACAAAAGTCTCCAGAAGAGCGCCTCAATGACCGGGATTTAACAAGGGTTATGCCATTAGTAAAAATACCTTCTGTTCAAGCAAAAAAAGAAAAAGTTCCAAAAAATATACCATTTAGCCTTGTTGATAGCACTTTTTCAGATAGAATTGGCATTATTTCAAATTTAGCAATAGAAATTGGCCAATCAGAATATGGCGGCCTTGAAAAAACAGATGAAAGTAAAACAAGTTGTGCCGAATGTACTGTTTTTACAGGATTAGAAATCGATTCTGCGAAAAGTGGTTGTCGCCCTAAATTGCCTGAAGTAGAAATTAAGTCTTCTGGATATCTTGAGTTCAAAAAAGCTTTTGAAAAATTAAAGAAAACCCCAGGATATCATTTTAACCAGCTTACAGTTAAAAAGAACAAGAACGGCGATAAGTATGAGTTATCATTAAAAGGAAACAAAACCATAAAATATGAACGCAAAAAAGGAACATATATTAATGATTTGCCGATTATTTTTATGGAAAATCTTAATGAAAAGATGAATATTCCTTATGACAAAAATTCAAGTTGTTTTGATTTTAATGTTGAAAACAAAAAAGAAATAGATTCGAATTTCAAAAACAATTGCGAAGCTGTTTTAGAAGTATATTCGAGTTATAAAAGTATCCTTGACAAATTAAAACCTAAAAACAAAGTCGATTACAAAAAAGAACTTGAAAAGTTGCTTTTCAAACAATATGATGAAGAAAATGTTGGTAAGATTTTAAAAGAACATGTACCATATATAAAAGAAATTGTCGTTCAAAAAATTAATACTAAAGAAAAACTCAAAAAGTTTGAAAAAGAAATAAATGCTTCATCGTGGCATTTATTAAATGAAGAGAAAAAATTAGAAGCTTTAAAAGATTTATTTGATATAAGCGAAGATAAAATTTGCGAAAATAAGGAGCATTTTGAGTTCTTGCTTAATCCATATTATCAAGGTTATAAAGCGTTATGGTTTATAGTTAAAGATATAGGTCAAAATGTTAAAATTGATTATTCTAAAAAAATAAATGAATGTAAGAATAATAGCAAAAAAACTGTGCTTGATAGCGATTTGGCTAAAGAAGTAGAAGAAATGATGATAAATAAATTAAACAACAAAGAAGAAGTTTCTGAAAAGCATATTTATGGTTGTTGTAAAAGATATTTGAATCAATTATTAGAAAAAACAGAGTTAGATGAAAATATAAAAATTAGTGCTTTGTTTGAATTAACAAAGAAAGAGAATAGCGTAGCTCGTTTCTTCTGGGAAAGTTTTTCTTGGAATGATTTAGAGAAGTATATTGTAAAGGGGGATGAACATGCTTGATGAAATAAAAGAAGTTGAAGCGTATTTAGTTGCTCCACAAACAGATAATCCACGAATTCAACCCGAACTTTTTATAAGCAAAGGGCTTAAGTTATATGGAATAGCAGATTATCTTACGATGATTTGTAGGCATTATCTTTATGAATATAGCTCGATGAAAGACAAAGGATTCGATGAAAAGGTACGCGCTAATGCAAAACTTATAATGCGTGCTTGGTGTGGTTTTTCAAATGATTTGATCGAAGAAGAATTAAATAAAGTTGTGGCTGACAACGAAGAATGGTTTAAAAAGTATCCTGATGCCAAAGGGTGGTTGAGTGAATATTTTAAAAAGCAATGTCCTAACAGTGAATCTGAGTGGAATAAATGCAGCAAAGAGTGGACCGAAAAACTCAACAGCGAGTTGGTATATACAACAGTTAAAAATAATTATGAAACTATTTTAGCGCAAGCTCTCGCTCAAGGCGAATTGAAGACTTATTACATAAGAATGAAAGAAGAATTTAATAATATTGTTTTTTCTAAAAAAGATGGCAAAGGCAAAGCAGCAGCCCCAACAAAAAAGAAGATTATTAAGTTGATTTCTGTTTATATGCTTCAATCTCGTTTTCATAAAGGTCAAAAATGGGTGGTTCTTCCTAAACGAAGATTTCTAAATTGGTTAGGCGAAGCTAAAGAAGAGCGTAGCAGATGGCTTCCAGGTGTTTCGTGGGAAGGCAATGAATTGTTTGAATGCGCTTCAGAACACAACAGCGTTAAAATAACTGTGAATCAAGATTTTCTTGAAACTATGGATGTTAAGATAACTGAAACAAAGCCTGAGCATAGCGAAGAATATAATGTTTATGGCGATGGTGGTTATGGAAAAGAACTTGTTGTTCTAAAAAATATATAGCCTCCCAAAAAAATTATGAGGCAAAAAATCTATGAAATATATAGCCTCCCAAAAAATAAAACAAGCCTGTTGAACAGTAATGTTCAGCAGGCTTGTTTTATATACAAAAAACGAAAGGATGTGGTGTTATATGGGCTGAGTATAGACTAATTCAAACATTAATTTAAAAAGTAAAAAACAAAAAAAATAAAAATTATAGGAGAATTTTATTATGAAAGAAATTTTAACAACAAACAAAAACGTAATTAATTGGTATGAAAACGGTGGTAAAGAGAAAATCGCAATGTATTTTAAAGATGTAGATGGAATCTTTACTACAAACAACAAAAACAAAGCAGGCGTGTATGGTGCGTTTGTGTTAACACCAGATGGAAAAGAAATTCCAATGTATGTTGGAGAAACCGGCATTCAAAATCGAGGCTTTATAGACCGATTAACCGAGCATGCAAAAAATTGGATAGAAAACTCAGAATTCTATACTGGTGTTCGTGCAAATGAATTAGTGAGTGGTTATAAGTATTTAATCAAAATTCTTAAAGAAGAGAATGATAAAGATAAACGATTAGAACTTGAACAATCATTTATTGAAGAATTAAAACCATATACACAGTTTAATTGTTATCCTAAATATGAATGCGATTATCGTGGTTGTGATTTAGCAATATTTCCAACTTATAGAAGAAGAGCTTTCATTGTTGCAAGAGATGGCAAATATACAGAAGGAAAGGAGATATAGTTATGTATGTTACTCAAGTAATGCACTCATTGTTTAAGTCAGGTGGCGAAGTTCGTTCATATGATGAAATCAAGGCGTGGTGTGAATCTAATCTTGGTGTTTCGGAAAATCAAGTCAAAGGCATTGTTGGTTCGTTAGTGCGCGAAAAGATGATATATTTAACCGAACACGCTACAGAAACTCACAGTGCAATATTCTCGCGATAAAAGACGAGCAGAGCAATCTGTTTGTCTTTTTGTTATGGAGGTGATAATTCAAACTTAATACTATTTAATATAAACGAATTTTAGAAAGGAAAACAATTATGAATAAAAATATACGAACTTATATTGGAGACAGAGATAAAATTGAAAATTATGTAGGAGAAAAATTTATTAACCGCAAGGAACTTCTTTCCGCTTTGGAAAATTATTTGCATATTAAAAAAGTCAAAAAACTATATAAAAAAATTCCTAAAACTCATAGTAGTGCGGACCTAAAAGAGTTTTATGATAAAACTGGATTATTTGTTCAACATATCTTGCAAGATGAAAATGGCATAGAGCAATTATTTGATATGCATGGTTCTGTTCCACTCGGTTATGCGCCTACCACTTGTTTCTTTTCAGGCGAGTATAGAAAATTCGATTTTAAGAGCGATAATTATGTTGATTTGGAAATTGTCGAAGAAGTTAAAGAAATTATTGAAGATGAAAAAGAAAACAAAATAACGATTATTTATAAAAAATTCAAGCTAAAACATTATAAATTAATACGAAAGGATGTAGACAATGATATTAAACGGTATTAGACGCGGAGATGTTTATTATGTTGAAACTGAGTATTGTGTCAATGGCAAAAAGGTAACAAAATATCGTCCTGCCGTTATAATTTCAAATGATTTTAACAATGCGTTTTCAAAATATATTACAATTGTTTATTTAACTAGCAAAACCAAAAAACCAATGCCAACTCATGTTAATATTATGTGTAAAAAACCATCAGTAGCAATGTGCGAGCACATTGCTACTATTTCTAAAGAGCAAATTGGCTATTTTATAAAAACATGTGAGCGCAGAGAAATAAAACAAATTGAACAAGCGTTATGTTGTTTTCTTCATATCGACACTTTTGAATTTACTATTCATAACATTGGTTTTTGGATTAAAAGAATGTTTGAAAAATTATGTGACGAATTTAAACTTGAAGATTAAATATAAAGGAGATTTAAAATGGAGAACAAAATAACTACAATGGATAAATTTGATGAAAGCATTGCTTTAACAAAAGAAGATTTTGATTGGAGGAAACTCTATCCCGATAATTGCGATGAAGATTGTGGAATAGAGTTAGGAGAATACGCATTTATTTTCAAAAAATCAAACGAGCGAGTTATTGGTTGTAAATTCACGATTCTTTATCAGCGTAAAGAACTTGCGCCAACAATTTATTCTTTCAAAAACTCACCGATAGAAAGTTATATTTTATTAGTAAGAAGATACAACGATGTTCAAGGTCCGTTGTATTTGAGCGATGGTGAAAAAGACAAAAGATACAGACAGGCGTTCGATAGTTCGTACACGCTGCATAAGTATTGTGTGAACACATACGGCGAGTTTGTTCGTGCTTTTAATACGTTAGAACAAGCTAAAGAGTATGTGGTTAACCTAACTAATATTCGTAAATTTGCTAATAAGGAAAATATTATTAAGAGTTTTAATAGCAAAGATTTAATGTATAAAAACTGGTTGCGAAAGTATGAAGGTATGGTATTTTTTCGTGAGCATTACAAAGAAATTCTTGATATCGTTTGCAACTATCATTTTGATAAACAATATTTGGTTGGCGGCGGACGCATTGCCTATGAATTAAGGGAAAAATTAAATATTAGCGAAGAATTAATGAATGAGATATGGGGATACATTCCGTTGATTTTAACAGAATCAACCCAAGAAAAAGCAAAAGATATTGTTCGCGAGTGTAAAGAGTATTTAGAAGAAAAGGAGAATTTAAAATGAAAATATATGCTATGTCTGATATTCACGGTTGTATTCAAGAATTTGATTATGCTTTATCTTTAATAGACTTGTCAGGTGATAATAAGCTGCTACTTTTAGGCGATTATGTTCACGGACCTGATAGTTATGCGGTATTAGACAGGATTATGCAACTGCAAGAAAAATATGGCGAGGAAAAAGTAGTTGCTTTAGCTGGTAACCACGAAGAAATGTGTATTGCAGGGCAATGGAGAATTTGTAATAACGATGATTTTGATGAAAGCCGTGAAGATGAATATATAAGTTGGATGATGAATCTGCCTAAATATTATGCTACTGAAAAACAAATATTCTGTCATGCAGGAATATGCGAAGAAGCGGGAGAGTTTTGGGAATGGTCCACAGATGATTTTACATATACTGAAAAATTTCCTGCTCAAACAGGCAAGTTTTATATGGATATTATCGCAGGACATATAAGCACCGCGCAGATATCCGGAGACCGCAGATTCAATGATGTATATTTTGATGGTCAAAGTCATTATTATATCGATGGCAATGTTCTTTCAACCGGTTTTATACCTGTCCTTATGGTTGATACTGAAACTAATAAATATTATAGAGTTACCGAAAGTGGTCCGTGGTTGATTCTGCCATATGATGAAGAAAACTAATTTGAAAGGAGAAAACAATGAAGTTTAAAAATTTACGAGGGGTGTTATCTCACAACCACATCACCCGATGAGCAAAGCAAATGATAGTTTTAAGAATAACAAGGGGTCATAGGGGATTTCCCCTGAAAAAGCCGATGCGACCGACTGAGGGTCCAGTAGGCAGTGCTTGTTACGTCTTTTTTTCGTGCATTTTAGAACAGAAAAAACATCAAAAACTTTTAGTTTGTACTTTTTATCGTACACAGTTGTTGATATAATGTAATTGTAAGATAAACAGAAGGAGAAAGTTTATGGATGATTATCATGCATTTAAAAGCACATCAGGCGGCGGTGCCCCAGGTGGAAGTGGTGCCTTCGTCTGTGGCTGCGTTGTTATCGTAA
>JAZRPX010000028.1:0-1200 GCA_045649445.1 Acutalibacteraceae bacterium
GTTAATGTGCTAAGTTTTGTTTTATCAAAAACTCTTGTTGTGTCTTTATTACCATTTGATGCAGGTTTAATTATGTTATGACCTGGTTTGTTAAAATTTGCGCCTGGGTCAATTTTTGTTGTATCCCAGTTAACTTCGTAATAAGCGCCTTCATCAGAAAGATTGCCTAATTGGTTAGCACCCCAAACACCATCTGTTGAAGCATAAGTATGATTACCTTCAGCATCAGTAAATCTAAAAGCAACAGTTAAATTGTTTGTTTTTGAACCGGTTGCTGTATTAGATGCAGCCCAGAATTTAAAGCCGATACTTGTTTGTGCAAATGTAGATAAATCGCTTTTAGCATAGTTTACGCCCATATGGTCATATGGACCTGTTCTTTTTACTTCAAGAACCTTTGAGCCACCCGAAAGTGTGCTATCGATAATTGAAATATTATCATTATATGATGGTGAAACTACATATTTATCAATATCGCCTTCATAAGCACCTTTGTCTGTTTTAATTGTATCAGAATATGTATCAGCATCAAAAAATCTTAAGCTAGAAATTGTTGGGTTTGAAGGTTGTGTAGCAGATGATGATTCTTCTGCTTTTTGAGTTGTAGTTGTAGTAGTTGTTGTAGTTGTTGTTGTAGAAGATTCTTCTTGAGATGGTTCTTCTGCACCAACATCAGAGGTTTTAACAAGTTTTAATGCATTCATATAAAGCGAACCAGAAGTTGTTGCAATAAATTTAATTTCAACTGGTCCTCTTTTTGTAATTGTAATAGAATCAACAGGATAGTCATAGTTAGTTTTACCACCACCTGTGGTTGAATCGATACCTGTTGCTACAACAACACCATTGATTTCAACATCAACTTTAGCTCTACCGGCAGTTTTAATTGTTCTTGCAACAATTGTTGCATCATAAACACCTGGCTCAACATCAGTAAGTGTTGTCACCAAAATGCTTGTTCCTGCATCAACTGCTGTTGAACTGATATTGTTGTAAGTTTTGTTAAAACCAAGACCCATTGTGTTTTCTGAAAGTGAAACTTGTTCAGGAACAAATCTAAACTCATATTCTGTTGGTGTTTCAACTGGAGCGGATGAAGACTCTTCAGGTGCCTTGACACCGCACTGGAGCTGCCTTGGAACAAGCGCACCAAGGAGCGTGTTGATGTTGACACCGCCAGAAAAATTCTGGAGAAAGACC
>JAZRPX010000029.1:0-5718 GCA_045649445.1 Acutalibacteraceae bacterium
AAAAAAGTTATTGGTGTTGTTAGTGGTAAAGGTGGCGTTGGTAAAAGTCTTGTTACTTCACTTTTGGCAGTTATGTCAAGAAGAATGGAATATAATACCGCTATTCTAGACGCTGATATTACCGGTCCTTCTATTCCAAAAGCGTTTGGTATTCACGAACGCGCAAAAGGCACTGAGGAAGGCATATTCCCTGCTAAATCTAAAACAGGTATTGAAGTAATGTCTTTAAATTTGCTTACAGAAAATGAAACCGACCCTGTTGTTTGGCGTGGTCCCGTTATTGCAGGAACAGTTAAACAATTTTGGTCTGATGTTATCTGGGGCGATGGTGACTATATGTTTGTTGATATGCCTCCTGGCACCGGCGATGTTCCACTTACTGTATTTCAATCTTTACCTCTTGATGGCATTGTAATAGTTGGCTCACCTCAAGAGTTAGTTGGAATGATAGTTGAAAAAGCAGTTAAAATGGCAGAACTTATGAATATTCCTGTTCTTGGTCTTGTTGAAAATATGAGCTACTTTACTTGCCCTGATTGCGGAAAAGAGTTAGAAATTTTCGGTGAAAGTAAAGTCGAAGAAATTGCTAAAAAGCATAATATCAAACACACAGCAAGAATTCCAATTAACCCTAAACTTGCAGCTGCTTGTGATAAAGGTATGATTGAACTTTTTGATGGTGATTGGTTAGAAGATTTATTTGAAAGTATTACTAAATAGCAAAAAACGGACATCTTAACGATGTCCGTTTTTTATTACATATCAATTTGTTTTTCTTTCTTATAATCTTTATCCATAAAGAAGATATAGAAAAGAATATATAAATCTGTTAATAATTTAATCAAAGTTCCAAAATTGAGAACGAGTGACAAATATTCATATGCTGGTCTAACTATCTCTGTATCAAATGTACTATACCATAAATAATTTGATACAATGTTTAATACACTAATTAAAATATAAAGTACAAATAAAACTATACCAAAAATTTTAATGCTTTTGTTGTTTTGAATATTTTTTAAAATAGCAATTGCTACAACTAACAAAACTACAAAAACAACAAATTCTTGTAAAAACGAAGAAATATAACATAAATTATAATATGTATCTTCAACAAATGATGGTATATCCAAAACTCTATCAAAGTTAATTATAGAAGCTAATATCAACACGAAATTACAACTAGAATGAACAAGTAGCGCACTACCTAAAAGTTTTGTTTTCACTTGTTTACCAAACCAAAAAGTAAAATAATAAATTATAGCTAAAAGCGAGAGAATAGTAATCACTGTTAAACACACTTGTAATGGTGTTGCATACTTTAAATTTTTTAATTCTGTAGCGCTATAATCACTGGTCAACATCGCTAAATCATAATCAGCAATAACTTTTAAAATATTCTTAATTTTTCTATAAACTTCAAATGTGCAAATAGCAACAATTATCCATCTAAAAATTTCATTTTTGTTTTTCATAATAACACCTTTTATGTTAAGTTTTGTTTATATCTGTTTTACATTTCAATTTGTTTTTCTTTGTTATAATCTTTATCCATAAAGAAGATATAGAACATAATGCTGAATTTTAAAACTAATCCAATAACATTTCTAATAAGTAAAGACAAAATATATTCAAATGAATGGATACTAGCGCCGCCGATAATTCCAACGCTTATATTATTAAAACTTGAAATAGCATTATAAACAATAAATGTTAAAAATACTGCTAGCAATACAGCACATGTAATTTTTATACTTTTATTATTTTGAACACTTTTGAATATAGCAATTGCAACTATTAAAAGAATTATTACTTCTAATATGTGAGATATATAATTTTCAAAGAGTTTAAAATCGAAGAGATTTTTATAATTATCATATAATTCTGCAATCATATACTTATATCCATTTATTATTGAAAGCACAAGAAACACTGATGCACAAATTGATTGAGTTAATACAGCACCACCCAAAAGTTTTGATTTAACTTCTTTTCCAAAGCAAAAAACGAAATAATAAACAATGGTCAAATATGATAATATAAGAAAAATGATCGCAATTGATTGAATAGGCGTTTGGTATTTTTCTATACCTGTAGCCGAGTTATATATAGTAGAAAATCCTTTTATATAACTTGATAATACATCTACTAATGCAAGTATATAACTAATAGATGAAAAGCCACAAAGCGCTACAATTAACCATCTAAAAAATTCATTTTTCTTTTTCATAATAACAACTCCTTAATTTTTGAGAGTTCTACAACCCCTCCACCAACTTCGTTGGTCCCCCTCCCCTTAACAGTGGAGGCTTTTGTAAAGTTTTGTCAACTTCTATTTCACATTATATATATATATATATATATATTGTCAAGTGTTTTTTATGGTTTACACACTTTACAAGGTGTATATTCTTTTTCTTTTGCTTCGCGAACAATTATCTCAATACAACTTCTTTTTAAATATCTACAACCCTGTCTATGATACTTCTCACCATTTTCTGTTATAAAACACATTTCATCATCTCTTAAAGGTGGCAAAGTAGTTGTTTGAGTTTGAAAAACAGTCGTAGTTTCAATTTCAATAACAGTTACATTTGAACTTGACTCCACAACTACAACAGAACTTTGTTTTCCTGTTGTTTTTGGTTTATTTACAATTACACCTACTACCTTATTTTTTGTTGTAGATTTATTTTTGTTCGTTTTGTTTATTGATTTTACCGACGATTGAGTTTCTTTGATAGTTTTTGATTCTTTACTACTTATAATAGTTTGTGTTATCAATGATGTTGCTTGAGTTGATTGAGTTGTTAAAAATGTTGTATTATAAATATGTTGTTCAACTTCAGGCGCAGGGTCACCTGTGCAACCAACTAAAAAGCACATAAAAACGATTATCAACAAAGCAATAATATTTTTATATCTTTTCATCCTATATTTCACCTATACAATAATCATTTTCAACAGACACTAACTTTGTGTCAATTATTTCCCCGGAAATATTTTTATTAGATTTCACTCTTACAAGAGTATAGTTAGGTGTATAACCCTCGTAAAATCCATCTTTAGTACGATTTTCAAACAAAACAGGACAAGTTATACCTACTTGTGAATTTAAAAATTCTGTTTGACATTTTAATGCATTTTCAATCATAATAGCGCTTCGCTCACGTTTAACACTTGTTTGAATATGCCCATCTAATTTTTCGGCTTTTGTTCCCTTTCTAACTGAATATGCAAACACATGAGTTTTTGAAAATCCTACTTTATTTAAAAATTTAACAGATGTTTTAAAATCTTCATCTGTTTCTCCTGCAAAACCAACCATAATATCAGTTGTAATAGAAGCATTATCAAATTTTTCACGAAGTTTTGAAATCAAATCATAATAAAATGCTGTGTCATAATGTCTGTTCATTCGTTTTAATGTTTCATCACAACCAGATTGCAAACTCAAATGAAATTGTGGACAAAGAGATTTTACTTTTGACAATCTATCGATAACTTCGTCAGTAAATTGGTCTGGCTCCATTGAGCCAAGTCGAATTCTTTCAATACCTGTTTTGGCAACTGTTTCAACTGCATCAGCAAGATTTAAGCCCTCGTCTTTACCATAGGCAGAGAGATTTATACCGATTAAAACGACCTCTTTAAATCCATTTTCAACGAGCGAATTAACTTCTCTTTTTATATCATCTAATGATTTTGAACGAACTCTGCCACGAGCATAAGGAATAATACAATAAGAACAAAATCTATTACAACCATCTTCAATTTTTACAAACGCTTTTGTTCTATCATAAAAAGTTTCAATTGTTGCATTAACAGTTTCTTTTCTATGCTCACTTACAATAACCTGTCGACTATTTGTAAGCAAAAATTCATTAATTGCAAATACAAGTTTATCATTAGTTCCATTGCCAAGAACAATATCGGCGCTATCGAGTTTTTTTGCCTCATCAGTAAACGCTTGTGGCATACAACCGGTAAGCACAATAATAGCACCTGGTAATTTTCTGCGATATTTTCTTACCATCTGACGAGTTTTTCTATCACTCTCTGCGGTTACTGTGCAAGAATTGATTATAAATACATCAGGAAGGTCATTTTCACTTACTATTTCATAACCATTTTTTATTAAATCTTCCTTCATCAATTCTGTTTCATATTGATTAACTTTACAACCTAAAGTATGAAAAGACGCTCTCATATTTACTCCTTTTTCTTGTATTTATACTAAATTATAATACTTTATTTAAAAAAATTCAAACTATTTTTAAAAATTTTATAAATATGCTTGAAAAACAGTTGATTTTATAGTAAAATAATAAAAAATAATTGTTAATTTCTTGGAGGAACTTTATAAATGGCAATTAAGTTAAACACAAAATTTGCTGCACCATTTATCAATGATGATGAATATTGCGCAATCAGCTCGCAAGTAACTGCAGCTCACGAACTTTTAAACTCTAGAAAAGGTCCTGGTTCTGACTTTTTAGGTTGGGTTGATTTACCGGTTGACTATGACAAAGATGAGTTTGCTAGAATTAAAAAAGCAGCTGATAAAATTAAATCAGATTCTGATATTTTAGTTGTTATCGGCATTGGTGGTTCTTATCTTGGCGCTCGTGCTGCTATTGAGTTTTTAAAATCTCATTATTACAATAACAAAAAGAAAGATACACCTGATATTTATTTTGCAGGTAATTCTATTAGTTCTACTGCTTTGGCAGAACTTCTTGAAATTTGCGAAGGTAAAGACGTTTCAGTTAACGTTATTTCTAAATCAGGTACTACTACTGAACCTGCTATCGCATTCAGAATTTTCAAAAAATATCTTGAAGAGAAATATGGCAAAGAAGAAGCTAAAAAGAGAATTTATTGTACAACTGATAAAGCTAGAGGTACATTAAAAGCTTTGGCTGACGAAGAAGGTTACGAAGAATTCGTAGTGCCAGATGATGTTGGCGGTAGATTTTCAGTTTTAACTGCTGTAGGTTTACTTCCTATCGCAGTTGCTGGTTGTGATATTGATAAATTAATGGAAGGCGCACAAAAAGCTCGTGAAGAGTATTCAGTTAATGACCTTTCTAAAAATGATTGTTATAAATACGCAGCTGCAAGAAATATCTTGCTTAGAAAAGGCAAACAAATTGAAATGCTTGTTGCTTATGAGCCAAGATTTACTATGATGGCTGAATGGTATAAACAATTATTTGGTGAATCAGAAGGTAAAGATAATAAAGGTATCTTCCCTGCTTCTGCAGTATTCTCAACTGATTTGCACTCTCTTGGTCAATATGTTCAAGATGGTCAAAGAATGTTATTTGAAACAGTTGTTTCAATAAAAGAATCTGAAAAAGAGATTTATATTGAAAAAGAAGAAAATGATGGCGATGGTCTTAACTTCTTAGCAGGTAAACCAATGTCATTTGTTAACGAAAAAGCTTTCCAAGGTACTATTCTTGCTCATACTGATGGTAATGTTCCTAACTTGGTTATTGAATTACCAAAAGCTGATGAAGAAACTCTTGGTTATCTTATCTACTTCTTTGAAAAAGCTTGTGCTATTTCAGGTTATATGCTTGCAGTTAACCCATTCAACCAACCTGGTGTTGAAAGTTACAAAAAGAACATGTTTGCTTTACTTGGCAAACCAGGTTATGAAGGCGAAAAAGCAGCACTCGAAGCTCGCTTGGGTGAATAATGAACCTTTCC